>DATHNV010000098.1:0-4561 GCA_035485615.1 Acidimicrobiales bacterium | reverse complement strand
ACCCAGGACATGAATCCTCTGCAGTTCATGCTGCTGCGCCAGATGGCTGGCGACGACCCCGACCTGTTCTGTGTGGGCGACCCTAATCAGTCCATCTACGGTTTCAACGGCGCCGCACCCTCGCTCATGACCGACATCGTGGCGACCTGGCCCGACACCGTGGTGCTCGATCTCACGCGCAATCATCGTTCCACGGCCAACATCATCGCGGTCGCCAACACGCTGCTCGAACCGGGCGCGCGTGGAATCGAACCAGCCAAAGACGAGGGCGATATTCCCCTCGTGCGCGTCTACGACACCGACGAACAAGAGGCCGAGCACGTCGCGACGTGGCTCGCGGCCAAGCACCAACCCGGCAGCCCGTGGCACTCCTTGGCGGTCCTCGCGCGCACCAACGCGCAACTCGAAGTCATCGCGAGTTACCTCGACGCCGCCAATATTCCCTACGAGCGCCGCGGCCCCGAACACTCACCCGCGTCCGATTTGCTCGCCGCGGAACCGACCCGCCGATTCGACGAGCCCGATCGCGACGCCGTCGCCCTCTCAACGATTCACCGCTCCAAGGGACTCGAGTTCCAACACGTGGCGGCCATCGGGTGGGCGGAGGGTCAGCTCCCCCACTACAACGCCACCACCCCGGAGCAGCTCGCTGAAGAACAGCGACTGGCCTACGTGGCCCTCAGTCGCGCCGAGCAGTCGCTGCTCATCACGTGGAGTCGTGGACGAAACGATCCGCGCTACCCCGACCGGCACCCCTCGCGTTTCCTTGCTCCAATCGACGTGGTGATCGCCGACATCGAGCGACGCAATGCCCCCCTCACCGGCGACGCACGGAAAGCACGCCTCGACGCCATCAAGGCGTCGCTCACCGAAAGCCTGGCGCAGATCGAAGAGGGTGCCAAGACCAAGACGAGGTGAGTCGATCATCCTTGTATAGTTCGCACCCGTGAGACTCTTCCCCCCACGAGTCGAGCCGTGAACGGCGCCCGCGCTCTGCTCTCGACGCTGGGCGCCAATGGGGTCTCGGTCTGCTTTGCCAATCCCGGCACGTCCGAGATGCACTTCGTTGCCGCACTTGACGAGACACCGGAGATGAAGGCGGTGTTGTGCCTGTTCGAGGGTGTCGCCACGGGAGCGGCCGACGGCTACGCGCGCGTCAGCGGTACACCGGCCGCCACGTTGTTGCACCTCGGTCCAGGGCTGGCGAACGGCTGGGCCAATCTGCACAACGCGCGACGCGCTCATACGCCGATCGTGAACATCGTGGGCGATCACGCGACGTATCACGCTATTCACGACGCACCGCTACAGAGCAACATCGAGTCGTTGGCCGAGCCCCTCGAGGGTTGGTACCGGCGCAGCGTGGTCTCGGCATCACTGGCCACGGACGTGGCCGACGCCGTCGCCGCGAGTTACGGACCACCCGGTCGAGTGGCCACACTCGTCTTACCCGCGGACGTGAGCTGGAACCAGGTCGACGTGCCCTCCGCCTGGCCGATGGCCCCCGAGCCGTCACTAGTGGACGTCGGCGACGAGGAACTGTCCTTGGCCGAACATGTGTTGCGAACGCGACGCACGGTGCTGTTGCTCGGCGGTTCTCTCACTCGCCGTCACCTCGACCTCGCGCACCGCATCGGGGCGGCGACCTCGGCGCGCGTGATGACCGAGACGTTTCCCACCATCGTCGAGGGCGGTGGCACAGAACGGCTCAACTACCTGAGCGAGTTCGCTCTCGATCAACTCAAAGACGCCGAGACCGTGATCTTGGTGGGAGCGCGCGAGCCGGTCGGATTTTTCGCGTACCCGAATGTGCCGAGTCGTTTGGTGCCCGACGGGGCCGAGATCATCGACCTGGTGGCGCCCGGAGGCGACGTCGGACCGGCCCTCGAGGCCCTCGCCGACGCGCTGCACGCCCCACCCTTGGCTCACGCACTGATGGGGCCGCCCCCCGCGCCGAGTGGAGATCTGACCACGCACTCCCTTGCGGAGGCCGTGGTGGCCACGTTGCCCGAGGGTGTGATCATCGCCGACGAGTCGAACACCAGCGGCATTCACTTGCCAGCCCTGCTGGGTCTGGCCCCGTCGCACCACTGGATGACCCTGACCGGTGGATCCATTGGCTTCGGTCTGCCCCTCGCCCTGGGCGCGGCCGTTGCCTCAAAGCGTCGCGTGCTGGCCCTCGAGTCAGATGGTTCGATGATGTACACGCCCCAAGCGCTCTGGAGCATGGCTCGCGAGGGCCTGGACGTGACCGTCGTGGGACTGTCGAATCGCAGCTACGCCATCTTGAACTTCGAGCTCTCGCGGGTCGGTGCGCACGCCGACGGCGACGCCAGCGCTCGCCTGCTCAACATCGACGATCCCACGCTGGATCTCGCGGGCATGGCCACCTCACTCGGGGTTCCGAGCGAGCGAGCCACGACTGCCGATGAACTCGTGACTGCCCTCCAGCGCTCCTACGCGACTCCGGGTCCCACTTTCATTGAAGCAGTTCTGCCGAAGCGCTTCGGTTGAGTCAGACGTCGGCGAGAACGAAGAAGATCTCGCCCGACGCGGCGAGATCGCCGTTGACCGTCGCTCGGCCCGCGCCCTTACCCCCGCGCGCGGACAACTTGGTCATCTCGCACTCCAGGGTCACCGTGTCGCCGGGAACGACTTGACGGCGAAAGCGAGCGCGCTCGACGCCGCCAAAGAGCGGCAGGCGACCCGTGTAGCGCTCGTCGGATAAGACCACCACGGCGCCGCACTGGGCGATGGCCTCGAGCAGCAACACCCCCGGTGTCGTCGGGCGACCCGGAAAGTGTCCCGGAAAAAACCACTCGTCACCGCGCAGCGTCCACTCGGCGCTCGCGCGCACGCCCGGCTCGATCGTCAGAAGTCGATCGATCAACAAGAAGGGAGGGCGGTGCGGCAGCCAGTCGGTCGGATCGAGGGACAGCTCGCTCATACCAGCGCCAACTCGGCGATTCGCCGGTCGCTGTCGACCGTCACGAGACGAAAGACCCGCTGATCGCCCCGCTTGAGTACATCGCGCGCTCGCGCGGGCGCGGGATCACCGAGCAGCGTGGTGGGCGCGTAACACTCGACCTGCTTTCCGCCCTTGAGCTCGACCTTGATCACCGCGCCGTGCGAGGTAAAGGCCGTCACCTCGCCCGGGACGCGCGAGCCAACGCGGTAGGTGCTCTTAAACGCGGCGAACTCGGCTTCGGGATTGACCGGCTGACGGCCGCGCTTGAGGGCGACCGCCGGCGCCACCTCGGGCGGCGCCTCGACTTTGGCCACCTTCTTGGCCGGTTTCTCGGCAACCTTCGCGACTTGCTTCTTCGCGACCCGCTTCTTTTCAGGCGCGGCGGTCTTGGTCGTCTTCTTCGTGGCCTTTGCGGGCGCCTTGGCGATCTTGTCGATCTTTTCGAGTGCCTTGTCGGCCTTGGGCGGCGTCTTCTTCGCCACCGCGGCCTTCTTCGCCTTGACCGGCGTGATCGTGGTACCGATGATGGGTTTCGCACCACCGGTGAGAGTCACCGCGAGCTTCTTCACGCTCTGGGGGACCTTGGAGTTGCGAACCGGCACGCGGTCGGTAAAGACCCAACCCACTCCGCGCACCGGCTTGCCGCCGATGAGCCGACCCACGTCAAAGAGCCACGGATACTCGTCGTGGAACTCCTGGAACGAGTCGTTGCTGAGCACTACCCCGCCGATGCGGTCGGCGATCTTCAAGATGAAGGCGTCACCGCGACCCACTGCCCCGGCGGGCGGGGTGACAATGTCACCCGCCATCGTCGCGTCGAGGAACCGGCTGCGCTCGTTGGCCGCCGCGCGATGCTCAAACGTAGCGTCCGCCACCACGATGATCTCGGCCCCCGGATGTTCGTCGGCGAAGGCGGTGACCGCCTCGTCAAGTTGCTTCAGACTGGGCGCCACGCGGCCTTCGGTCGCAAGGTTGGATCCATCCACCACCACGCGCAGGCGTGGCGCTCTGGCCGGACTCACCCGACGGACCGCGCAAGAAGATCGGCCTGTTCGGCGGCGTGCACGAGACCACTACCGGTCGCCGGGCTCGCCGACTCCGCGCGCGCGACGTGCGAGACCGCCAGTCCGCGCAACTGGTGGTGCATCTGGAGATGGACGAAGGGCCACGCACCCATGTTCTCGGGCTCTTCTTGGAGCCAGACCACCTCCGTGACCTTGGGATAGCCCTGGAGCACCCGATCGATCTCGTCAGCCGGCCATGGATAGAGCTGCTCGACCCGCACGATCGCCACGTGATCGATCGAGCCCGCGTCGCGGCGTCCGATCGCTTCGTGGGCCACCTTGCCGGACGCGAGCACCAGACGGGTGACCCGACTGCGATCGTTCACCGTGTCGTCGAGCACCGTCTGGAACGAGCCGTGCTCGAACTCACTGAGGGGCGAGCGAGTCTGCACCGCTCGCAACATCGACTTGGGGGTGAAGACAATGAGCGGCACGGGCCGTTCGCGGCGCACTTGGCTGCGCAGGAGATGAAAGTACTGCGCCGACGTCGTGGGCTGAGCGACGCGAATGTTGTTGCGCGCACTCAGCG
>DATHNV010000097.1:0-2470 GCA_035485615.1 Acidimicrobiales bacterium | reverse complement strand
ACTCATGTCGTTCCAGGCGGCTTCGTGTGGGTCGCGGTTCTCACGATTGCGGGTGCGTCGTTGCTCCCGCCTGGTGAATCGTCAGGTTAAGTGACTCTCAATATCCTGGCACTCTGCACCGGTAACGCCTCTCGGTCGGTCATGCTCGGCTACATGCTCGCCACGGTCAGCGACGCAAACCGACACGACTGGTCAGTTCGCACCGCGGGAACGCTCGTCTCGGAGGGCCGCGCCATGAGCATGCGGACCCGCGATGCACTACTGAGAATTCCTGAGCTTGGTCACCACCCCTTCACGGCGCACCGCAGCCGTCGACTCAGCGCCGAGGACGTGGAGTGGAGTGATGTGATTCTGGCGATGGAGGCCTCGCACGTCATGTTTGTGCGAGGACAGTTTCCCGACGCCGGCGCCAAGACGGTCATGCTCGCTCAGTTTCTCCGCGAGGCGCCGCTAGACGCCGGTTGGTTCGAACAGGTGGAGTTCGTCTCGACGCGTGTCCCGGACTCCGCCTTCGACGTTGAGGATCCGGCCGGCGGCGAACAGGGTGTCTACGACGCGTGCGCCCAACAACTCTGGGAGATGGCGCAGACCTTTTCGACGCTGGTCGATTCATCTCTAGGATGACTTAGCGATGAACACTGACGAACTTCTGATCTCGCTGCTCGAACAAGAAGATGCTCTTCTTTTCCCCTTCTTCGACTACGACGTGGCGTGGCAATTGGGCTCGGCGTTGTATGAGGCTGCGCACCAACAAGAGTTGCCCATCGCGATCACGATTCGGCGCGGTCCCCAGCGCGTGTTCCACGCCGCGCTGATCGGATCGTCCGCGAACAACGACACCTGGCTCGACCGTAAATGTGCGGTCGTTGAGCTCTTTGGTCACTCCTCGTACTACGTGGGATGTCTGTCCCGGGCGGAGGGGGACGGCGACTTCAACGTGGTCCACCGCCTTGACCCTGAGCGGTACGCGGCGCACGGCGGGGCGTTTCCGATTCTCCTGGACAAGACCGGATGCGTAGGAGTCGTGGCCGTCTCGGGCTTGCCCCAGGAAGACGACCATCGCTTTGTCGTCGAGCAACTAGTTGCGTTTCTGGACGCGTCGATCGCTTAGTCGAGTTCGACGCTGCGCAGACCGCCCCACGCCAGGGTGGCGGTGCGTGCCGCCAGTCGCTCGGCGGCGCCGGGCTTGGGCGGCGGCCACCCCTTACCCTCCTGTTGAATCAGCCAGGCGGTTGCGGCGCCCTCGGCGATTCCAATCACCCCGGCCGCGAGCTGACGTCGATGGTCGGGTTTGATGCGCATCGCGATGAGGGGCTCCATGAACGATACCCATCCGAGTTCCACGGCACGCAAGTCGCCCTTCGTCTCGCCCTCGTGCGACTGAAGAAAGAGAATGCGAAAGGCATCGGTCTCACTGACGACCATCTCGAAGTAGACCCGAAAGGCGACCTCGATCTTCGCCCGTGGCGTCTCAGCGGCGTCAACGTTGACGCGCAGCGAACTCATGAGCTTCTCGGCGGTCTGATTCACGATCTCGCGGTACAGTTCGACCTTCGAGTCGAAGTACTGGTAGAGGATCGGTTTGGTGAATCCGGCCTCTTTGGCGATGTCGTCCATGGTCGTTGCTTGAAAGCCCTTGTCCGCGAAGATGCGACGGGCGACCAGGAGTAGTTGGTCGCGGCGCTCGGCTGGAGGAGTGCGTTCGCCCGCGGGAATCCGCTCGTCATTCATGACCATATAAACGAAACACTAGTTGTCGCTACTTGAGGTCCCACGTCTCCAGCAGCGGCGCCAGACGCCCGGGAAGATCAGACAGGTTGAAGTGAGCCCTGACGAGGCGCTCGTTCTGATCCAGGAGTCGCTCGCGGGGACGTTCGAGATAGTCAGCGATGCCCGCTCGGTCGTCGAGGTCGAAGAACTCAAATCCAAATCCGCGAATCTCGGAGAGTACCGGGTAGGGATTGACGGCGAGCGGTCGTCGGTGCGTCACCGATTCGAGCACCGGGTTGCCAAATCCTTCCCAGGTCGAGGGCATTACGACAAGATCGCTCGCCGCGTAGGCGTCATGCATATCGAGGTCGTGGCGGAGCCCCCGGCGCACAGCGACCGTGGCCGAGGAAAGGACATTCGTGAGCTCCTCGTCGTAGCCGTCCTCAGCGGGGCCGAGTATCCACAACACAGCATTCAGCTCTTCCGCGAGGTTGAGCGCCCCGGGCACGTTCTTGCGGACAATGGCGCGGGTCGGAAGCAGGAAAAGTCGCTCGTTCGTGACGTCAAGGGCCATGCGAGCGAACTCTCGTCGGCCACGCGGGGGATCCGGGTCGAACGCGTTATGGATCGTGACCGCCGTGACGCCACGAACTCTCAATTCGCGCCGAGAGAGTTCGTTGATCGTGACGTGGCGCCACGGCGGGCGATCGCGAGGGGGAGGACTAGCCACTCCCTCTGGTCGCTGCCAGGCGAGGTCGTG
>DATHNV010000096.1:0-2790 GCA_035485615.1 Acidimicrobiales bacterium | reverse complement strand
TCGAACAGCGACTGCTCCCAGCGCAACAGTGAGCCGCTGGTCGCCATACACCCGTTGGGCAGCCACTTACCGGGCACGGGATGCTTGTCGAGGTAGAGGCGACTGTCCAGGAGCTTCTCATCGCTCACCGCCAGGATGTCGCCCGCCCCGCCGAGCTTGATCAGACACTCTCCTTCGTGCACGAGGCCCGCGCCGTACGCCGAGAGCACGTGGTCAGCTCCCCCCACGACGATGGCCGTACCCACAGCGATGCCTGTCGCCGCGGCGGCGCTGCGGCTGACCTCTCCGACGACCGTTCCCGGCGCACACACGTCGAGCAAAGCCGGCCAGCGCACGTTGGCGGCATCTTGGACGGCCGCGATCGCTGCGAAGTCGAAGTCGTAGAGACCACCTTCGATCGCCCAGTTTTCTTCGACGTGGTCGCGCGCACCGAGGGCGCGGGCGAGCCAGTCGTACGAGCCGCGGATCGAGGCAACCTTCCTCCAGACCTCAGGCTCGTGAAAATTGAGCCAGCTCGCCGTGGGTGCGACCGACTGCTGAGAGAGAACCGACCCCGTGAGAGCCAAGAGATCGAATTCACCGAGGGCCGAGCGAATCTGGTCAATCTCACGCGCCGCGCGGGCGTCGTTCTGCAGAATCGCTCGGCGCAGTGGCCGGTCCTCCTCATCGAGGAGGACCACCGCGGGCACCATTCCGGAAACGGCCAGGGCCGCGATGTCGGCTCCCGCCGCGCCCGCATCACCGAGCAGGCGCGGAACGAGGGTCGTGACACCCGACCACCATTCCTGGGTCTCGGCTTCCGCCCACCCGGGATGATCGCTGTAGAGAGCGACGTCGTAGGACCGGCTCGCCACGATGCCGCGATCAGGGTCCAACAAGATGGCCTTCACCCCCGACGATCCGAGGTCGAGACCGAGGAGGAGTGAGCCGGATGGGCTAGACACTGCGGGCTGCGTCGACGAAACGCTTCACACGTTCGGGATCGACCTTGTTCCACGTGTAGCCATCTTCTTTGAGGTCGCTGCCCACGATGCACCCGTCGGCAAACTTCAGGTACTCCGCGATCGAGGCTGCTTTGGCGCCCGTGTTGAGCAGAACCGGCACCGTCGGGTCCACCGCTTCGCGCACGTCGGCGACCGTGTGCACGTCCGGCTCGGCGCCGGCCATGGGACCCGAGACCAAGATGGCGTCGGCGAGACTCGACACCACGGTCGATCGCGCCATCTGGGCGGGCGTGCGCTGACCGATCGGCGAAGCGAACTCCGGAGTGATGTTGGCAAAGATGGCCAGGTCGTCGCGGCCGAAGTTCCGTCGGTTGCGAAGTAACGTCGCGGCATCCGGGTGCCAGGGCCCCATATCGGACTCCCAGGAGCCGGTGATCACTTCGCGCATGAATGAGGCACCCGAGCCCACCGCGATGGCGAGCGCGCACTGGGCGTCCCAGAGAAAGTCCACGCCGAAGGGACGATCACTCGGCCGACATTCAACGGCCACGCGCGTCATCACGGCCGACGCCTCGAGTCCCGCGCGCAACTGATAGGGACGGTCACCCTCGTTGCAGAAGAGAATGGCGTCGAAGCCCCCTTCGAGAAGTAGCTCGGTGTCGCGCTTGACGTGATCGATCAGTCCCTGGACGCCAGCCGCGGCGTCGTAGAGGGGAGTGCCCGGCAGAGGCGGGACGTGGGCCATCGCGATGAGTGGCTTGGCGACGTTCGGAAACACGGAACGAAATCGCGACATTATTCCTTCTCCTCTTCGAACGGTTCGACGTGAAGAACCTCCACGTCGTGATCCTTGATGCGCCGGATGGCCCGGTTGTTGGGCGACGCGTTGGTGATCAGTAGGTCGACGGCACCGATCGGCGCGAAGGTGACAAAGGCGACGCGACCGATCTTGGACGCGTCGGCGAGCACCACAATGCGCCGACCGGCCGCGAGTGCGGAGCGCTTGACGTCGGCGTCATCGAGGTTGTACTCGCTCAGTCCGCTCACGTCACTGATGCCGGCCACCCCGACGAACACGGTGTCACAGTTGAGGTCCGTGTAGGCGCTCTGGGCGCGGGGACCAATGAGGCTCAGCTCACCGTGTCGCACCACCCCACCAGTGAGGATCGTCTTCACCGACGTCTTGGTCGCGAGTTCCATACCGACCACGAGCGAGTTAGTGATCGCGGTCACGCCAAGGCCCTCAGGAATGGCCTTGGCCATCTCGTGTGTCGTCGTGCCCACGTCGATGATGATGGTTTCGTTCTCGCGCAGGAGGGCCGCCGCGGCCGTACCGATGCGACGCTTCGCGTCGGCGCTGTGAGCCGCGCGCTGGAGAATTGGTGGTTCGAACGAGCGACTCTGCACCGAGATCGCTCCCCCGCGGGCGCGCCGAGCGAGGCCCTCCACTTCGAGAAAGTCCAGGTCGCGCCGGATCGTCATCTCGGACGTCCCGAACTGTGCGGCGAGCTCGACAATGGACGCCTCCCCCTCGACTCGCAGCCGCTCGGCGATGGTTGCGCGGCGAGTCTTAGAGTCCATGGCGCCACATTATGTGAATTTTTAACATCTATCAACCCGAGTATGAGTGAATTTCACACAAATCGCCTTCCCTACTGACCGAAAGTTACATATTTGGACACGACGTGGATCTCTCACGGCACCGTCCCGTCGAAGTCGAGCCAGCCGGAGCGGATGTGCCAGTGTTCCCCGCTCTCGAGCACCGACGTGATCAGACGCTCCAGCGAGGTGTGCCGGGGCAGATCGGCCAGGGCGACGCCGGGCAATTGAAAGACGAAATCCACCA
>DATHNV010000095.1:0-5864 GCA_035485615.1 Acidimicrobiales bacterium | reverse complement strand
CATGGCCTCAAGGATGGTGCCCGAACCCGACACCAGGACACCGAGTCGAACTGGGGCCAACTAGAGCGCCTTGACGATGTCGACCATCCGGAGCCCCGCCTCGGTGGGGTTGGCGCAGACGTACACGCCCGCGTCGGCGAGGGCGTCCATCTTGGCCTGGGCCGTGCCCTTGGAACCCGAGATAATCGCGCCCGCGTGGCCCATCTTGCGCCCCGGTGGGGCGGTGACGCCCGCGATGTAGGCAACGACGGGCTTAGTCATGTGGAGTTTGATCCACTCGGCCGCGCGCTCTTCTTCCGAGCCGCCGATCTCGCCGATCATCATCACGGCCTTGGTCTCCGGGTCGTCTTGAAACGCCGCGAGACAGTCGATGAAGTTCGTGCCGGGTACCGGGTCGCCGCCAATGCCGACACAGGTCGTCTGACCTATGCCTTGCTGACTCAGTTCGTGCAGCGCCTGATAGGTCAACGTCCCCGAGCGCGAGACGATGCCAACCGGACCGCCGGGTAAGGCGATGTCACCCGAGGTGATGCCGATGTTGCACTTGCCAGGGCTGATGATGCCCGGGCAGTTCGGTCCGAGCAGACGCACGCCGGGAAAGTCTTCGACGAGTCGGTTGTAGGTCACGGCTTCGTCGTGGGCGGGAATGCCCTCGGTGATGCAGACAATGAACGTCACCCCGCCCTCGGCCGCTTCGATGATCGCGTCCGAGGCGAACTTCGGTGGCACGCTCACGAAAGACGCCGTGGCACCGGTGGCGGCGACGGCCTCTTTCACCGTGTCATAGACCGGTATGCCGTCGACGTCGGTGCCGCCCTTGCCGGGGGTGACTCCCGCGACGACCTTCGTACCGTAGTCACGATTGCGCACGCCGTGAAAGCGACCTTGGCCTCCGGTGAGGCCCTGGACGATGACCTTCGTGTTTTCGTCAACAAAGATGCTCATTGTTCCTACTTCGCTAGGGCGACGGCGCGCCGCGCGGCGTCGATCATCGTGGGTTCGGTGATCAGGTGATCGTTGAGGTGTTCGGCCAGGATCGCGCGACCCTCCACGGCGTTGGTACCGTCCAGGCGCAACACGATCGGCGAGGTGATCGTGACACGCTTGAGAGCTTCGAGCACGCCCTTGGCGACCTCGTCGACGCGGGTAATGCCGCCAAAGATGTTGACGAAGATCGACTTCACCTTGGGATCGGCGTTGATGACCTCGAGGGCGGCCGCCATCACGTCGGCGTTTGCGCCACCACCGATGTCGAGAAAATTCGCGGCTGTTCCGCCGACTTGATTGACCACATCGAGTGTCGACATAGCGAGCCCCGCGCCATTAGCGATGATGCCAACCGTGCCGTCGAGACCGATGTAGTTGAGGCCCCGCTCCTTGGCCATCTTCTCGCGCGGGTCTTCGAACTCCGTGGCGCGAAACTCCTCCCACTCCGGGTGACGATACGACGCATTCTCATCCAATGTCACTTTGGCGTCGAGGGCATGGACCGTACCCTCGGGGGTGAGAATGAGGGGATTGATCTCGGCGAGGTCACAGTCACCTTGCGTGTAGCAGTCGTACAGCTTGACCAAGAGTTCGGCCGCTTGTTCGCGCGCCGCGTCATCAAGTTGCGCCTCGGCGACCCAGCGACGCGCAGTCTCTAGATCGAGCCCGCGCACCGGATCGATCGAGATCATCGCGATGGCGTCGGGGTTTTCCTCGGCCACGATCTCGATCTCGACGCCGCCTTGTGCACTGAGCATGCCGAGGTGAGTCTTATTGGGACGATCCAATGTGAAGGACGCGTAGTACTCCTTGTCGATGTCGCTGGCGTGCTCCACCCATACGCGGTGCACCACGTGGCCCTTGATGTCCAGGCCCAAGATGTTGCCAGCGTGCAGGCGCACTTCGTCGAGGTTCTGGGCGAGTTTGACCCCGCCGGCCTTGCCCCGACCTCCGACCTTGACTTGGGCCTTGACGACTACGGGGTACCCCACGCGCTCGGCCACCGCGATGGCCTCGTCGACAGTGTCGGCCACGCCACCAGGCGAGACGGCGATCCCGTAGCGCGCGAAGTACTGCTTGCCTTGGTACTCAAAGAGGTCCATTCACGTCTGCTTTCGTTGATGTCAGGGGGGTGAGATTCAAAAGTGGGCGCGCCGGGACGGCCGGCGACTAGCCAGGAACCAGTCTCGAAGGATTCGTATCGCGGGGCGAAACCATGCGCGCCAGTCGCTTCATCAGTTCCAGCATAGATGGCGCGAAGACCCCGACTTTTTGGTCCACCTGTTAGGAAAGAGGCGTGGATTCACGGGTCTCCTTCCAGAGCGTGGTCGTGCTCGCAGGAAGTTCCGACATCGCGCGAGCCATCACCAAGAAGCTCTGCGCCTCGGGCACCCACACCGTCGTGCTCGCCGGACGGAACCCCACTCTGCTCGACCAAGCGGCCCACGAGGCGCGCGAGTACGGTGCGACCGCGACCGACACCGTGCTGTTTGACGCTGAACAACCCGAGCTCGCCGCAGTTGTCGTCACCGAAGCCTTCGAGAAGTCCGGCAGTTCAGTGGATCTCGTGGTAGTAGCCGTGGGCACCGTGGGCAACCAGAGCGACGATGAGAACGATGCGGTGGCCTCCGCCCGGATGATCACGGTGAACGAGACGTGGCCGGTCGCGGCATTAGCCGAAGTGCGTCGTCGCCTCGTGGCTCAGGGACACGGGCGAATACTGGTTCTTTCGTCCAGCGCCGCGGTGAGAGTGCGCCGCGTGAGCTACCTGTATTCAGGCGCCAAAGCGGGGCTGGACCGACTCTGCGTGGGGCTCGCGGAGTCTCTGGAGGGAACGGGAGTGCGACTGCAACTTCTCCGCCCCGCCGCGGTGCGAACTCGCATGTCGCTGGGTCTCGCGCCCACGCCCTTCACGACCGGTGCCAATGAAGTCGCCGGCAACGCCCTACGCGGTCTGAACACCGACCAACTCGTGATCTGGAGCCCGCCGGTCCTTCGCTACGTGTTCGTCTTGGTGCGACTCATGCCGCCGGCACTCTGGCGGCGCCTGGCGAATCGCTAGTTGACGCGTGGATAACGAGCGCGAAATGAGGCTGCCCGGGGGCAGACTCACCGTCGTGACGCGAATCGGGGACACGGTTCATCGCGCGCACCGACCCTGGAGTGCCGAGGTCCAAAGGCTCCTCGCGCACGTGCGCGAACGTGGCTTCCTCCTTGCTCCTGAGCCGCTCGGGTACGACAGCCAAGGGCGCGAGGTGGTGCGGTACATCGAAGGCGACACGTCCGCGTCGGTCTCGCTCTGGCCGGGTCCGCTGTGGAGCGATGAGTTGCTGGTGGACGTGGGTCGGTCGATGGCTGTCTATCACCAGGCAGTGTCGGACTTCGTTCCCTCGGCGTCAGCCAACTGGCAGTACCGACCGCGCCCACTTGAGCCCGGCGAGATCATCTGCCACCATGATTTCGCTCCGTACAACGCGGTCTTTCGAGGCCCGCGACTGTTCGGAGTCGTCGACTGGGAGGGCGCAGGTCCCGGGACCGTCCAGGAGGAGATCGCATTCCTCGCCTGGCAGTGGGTGCCATTGCACGCCCCTGAGATACCTCGACGAGACGGCAGCGATCCCCGCATCGATCCGGCGCAGCGGTTGCGTCGTCTCCTCGACAGCTACGGATACGAAGACCGCGGTGGCCTGATCGAGGCCGTCATCAAGCGGGTCGAGATTTCTCGTTCGGGGATCGAGGACCGAGCCGCGGGCGGGGACGCTCCCTACGTGGCACTACGCAACGAGGGGTACACGCGTGAGATGGCGGCGCTCATCGCACATCTTGAACGCAGTGGCGACACTCTGCAGACCTCGATCGAGTAGGTACTCGAAGGTCTAGGGGCGATGCAGAGGAGTCATCGCGAGCACCAAGTGCTTGGTGCCATGCTCGTCGAAGTCCACCGTCGCCCGAGAGCGCGCACCGTCTCCCTCGAGTCGCGTCACCACCCCCGATCCATAACGATCGTGCACGACGCGTTCGCCGACCACGAGTCCGAGTTTCTCCGCGCCGGTTGAGCGCACCGGTGGGGCGGCGCCGGTCCCAAAGGCGCGACCTTCGGTGAAGTCGGTGGCGCGACCGACGAATCCCTCATCCTCGTAGGAGATGGTCGAGCGCCGCGTGGGCAGAGAGGCCGAGATGTCAGTGATGAGCTCGCTGGGCACTTCCTGGAGAAAGCGGCTCGCGATGGACTCGACTCGGTGACCCCACATTGCGCGTGACCAGGCGTGCGACAGGCTCAAATGGCGCATCGCGCGGGTCACGCCCACATAAAACAGTCGACGTTCTTCTTCGAGTTCGTCGTCGTCGACGAGCGCGCGCCGATGGGGAAAGACGGTCTCTTCGAGGCCCGTCACAATGACCGCGGGATACTCGAGGCCCTTGGCGACGTGCAGGGTCATCATCGAGATCGCGCCCTCGCCGCTGTCGAGCTGGTCGGCGTCCGAGACGAGAGAGACCCGCTCAACGAACTCGAGCAACGAGTCGTACTGAGCCGCGGCGGAGGCGAGTTCACCCAAGTTCTCCAAGCGCGAGTACGCCTCGTCGGTGTTCTCGGCGCGCAGCGCGTCGCCGATCCCCGACTCGCGCACAATGGCGTCAATCATCTCGCGCGGGCTGAGGTCGTTCGAGAGCGCGCGCAGTTGCTCGAGAATGAACGCGAATTTGTCGGCACCGGCGAGCGCGCGACCACTCAGTCCAGCCGCTTGGGCGTGGTGAGCCGCTTCGGCGAAAGAGAGCCCGTGCTCCGCTGCGTACGAACCGAGTTTGGCCTGGGCCCCCTCCCCCACGCCCCGCTTGGGTTCGTTGATGACCCGCCTCGCGGATGCCTCATCGCGACCGTTTACGATCAGGCGCGCGTAGGCCATCGCGTTCTTAACTTCCTTGCGATCGTAAAAGCGCATCCCGGAGATCACGCGGTAGGGCACGTGGGCGCGCAGCATCTCTTCTTCCAGCACGCGACTCTGGGCGTTCGTGCGATAGAAGACCGCCATCTCGTTCCAGTTGAGTCCGTACTCACTTCGCAGACGACGTAACTCGCTGGCGACCCAGCGACCCTCGTCGTACTCGTCGCCGGCTCGATAGAGTCGCAACTTTTCGCCCTGTTCGCCTTCGGTGAAAAGGTTCTTGGCGATGCGCGACGAGTTCTTTGCGATCACCGCGTTTGCCGCGTCGAGAATTCGCTGCGTCGAGCGAAAGTTCTGTTCCAGGACGATGACCTGCGCGTCGGGGAATCGCGCCTCGAACTGGAGGATGTTGCGCACGTCGGCTGCCCGGAAGCGATAGATGGACTGGTCTGAGTCCCCCACCACGCACAGGTTGCGATGCTCGGCGGCGAGCATCATCACCAGCTCGTTCTGCACGCCGTTGGTGTCCTGGAACTCATCGACCAGCAGATAGCGGAACCGATCTTGATACGACGAGAGCACGCGCTCGTCGGCTCTCATCACCGCGACTGCGTTCACCAAAAGGTCGTCGAAGTCCATGGCGTTGGCGGTGTGCAGGCGCTCGGAGTACAACTGGTAGATCTCGGCGATGCGCCGGCGCTGGGGGTCGTCGCCGTAGGTCTCGGCGTAGCGAGCGGGCGACATCATCTCGTTCTTGGCCGCCGAGATCGCGGCCGACACGCTGCGCGGAGGCAGACGCTTGGTGTCGAGGTTGAGGTCTTTCATGATGCGCTCCACGGCCGTTTCGGCGTCGCCGGCGTCGTAGATGGTGAACCCCCGCTGGTAGCCCAGGACATCGGCGTGAGCGCGAAGGATGCGCAGGCAGGCCGAGTGGAAGGTCGACACCCACATGCGGTCGGCGTCGGGCCCGACCAGTTCGACGACGCGCCGGCG
>DATHNV010000094.1:0-3588 GCA_035485615.1 Acidimicrobiales bacterium | reverse complement strand
TCCTCGTACGAGACGACCTCGGCTTTGATGAAGTGCTTTTGAAAGTCGCTGTGGATCTCACCGGCCGCTTCGGGGGCCGTCTCGCCGCGGTGGATCGTCCAGGCGCGCGCCTCCTTGGGGCCGGCGGTGAGGAACGTCTGGAGTCCGAGTGTCTCGAAGCCGACCCGGGATAACTGGGCGAGGCCCGACTCGTGCTGACCGTAGGACTCCAGGAGCTCCATCGCTTCGGCGTCGTCCAACTCGGCGAGTTCGGCCTCCACTTTGGCGCAGAGCACCACACTTGGGGCCGGAGCAACCGACGCGCGTAACGCGTTCTGGCGTGCCTCGTCACCGAGTGTTGCTTCGTCGACGTTGAACACGTAGATAAAGGGCTTGTCGCTCAGGAGATGGAGGTCTTCGAGTTGCGTGCGGTCGATGTCTTTGGCTCCGAGTTGGGAGATCACGCGTCCGTCGTTGAGTGCGGTGTGGGCCTTACGTATTTCGGCCAGCTTGATCGCCGCCTCGCCGCCGCGCTTCGAGTCGCGCTCGAGGCGCGCGATGACCTTGTCGACGGTTTGGAGGTCCGCCAGGATCAGTTCGGTCTCGATGGTGGCCATGTCACTGGCGGGATCGATCCGACCGTCGACGTGGATGACGTCGTCGTCCTCGAAGACCCGCACCACCTCACAGATGGCGTCGGACTCGCGGATGGCCGCCAAGAACTGATTGCCCAGTCCCTCACCGGTGGACGCGCCACGAACGATGCCGGCGATGTCGACAAAGGTCACCGTCGCGCCAATGATCTTCTCGGAGTGAAACATCGCAGCCAGGACGCCGAGGCGCTCGTCGGGCACCGCGACCACGCCCACGTTTGGCTCGATGGTGGCGAAGGGGTAGTTCGCCGCCAGCACGTTGTTCTTCGTCAGGGCGTTGAAGAGTGTTGATTTTCCGACGTTCGGCAGTCCGACGATGCCAATGGAGAGCCCCATAGAGGGTCCCAGGCTAGTGGAGGCGATTTGCTCGGGCTACGAGACCTCGGCCATCACGCCGTCGTCGATCTCGAAGCGCCGGTCGGCCTGACGCGCGACCTTGTCGTCGTGTGTCACCACCAGAACAGTGGCGCGCTGGGTGGAGGCCGCGCTGCGCAACAGCTCGACAATCTTTTGGCCGGTCGACTTATCGAGACTGCCCGTTGGTTCGTCGGCCAGGATCAACTGGGGCTGTGCCGCGAACGCCCGGGCGATGGCGACGCGCTGCTGCTCACCACCGGAGAGCCGAGCTGGGCGGCGTTGCGCCTTGTCGTCGTTGAGCCCCACCAGGTCCAGCATCTCGTCGGCCCGTCGCGCACGGTCGGCTTTGGGCCAGTGTGAGTACTCCAGGGCCAACAGGACGTTTTCCTTGGCGCTCAGGTTCGGGATGAGATTGAACTGTTGAAAGACAAAGCCCACCTGGTGCGAGCGATATTTGGTCCGCCCGTTCCCATCCAGGGAAGCCAGTTCCACGCCGTCAAGGTCGATGCTGCCGTTGTCGGGCGCGTCGAGCAGACCGAGCAGGGCGAGCAGGGTCGACTTGCCGCTGCCACTGGCCCCCACGATCGCGACCATCTCACCGTTGTCCGCGTCAAAGCTGACGTCGCGTACCGCGTGGACGTCGCCCGCGGGCGTGCGGAACGTCTTGTTGAGATTCTTCACCTTCAGCATTACTCACTCCTCAATACTTCGGCCGGACGAATACGAACGATGGTGGCCGCCGCGACGGTCGATCCCAGCGCCGCGATGACGATGGCGATAACGAAGGCGTAGGTCAGCGTGGACCAGCCCACCGAGGTGTGCAGGGTGTCGAGCGTGTTGCTCACGCCGCCGAAGCGAAGCGCGCCACCCCCTCGAAACCCACCTGACGGGGGAGTGAATCCACTGGCCCCACCCGCGAAGGCTCTGCCGCCACCTCCTCGCACGAAGCCGGTCTGGTTGGACGTGGAGTTGTTCGACGTCGAACTCACGAGAGCCGAGGCGATCGGGCTACTCAGCAGGGCTCCGACGACGAAGCCGACGATGGCGCCCAAGACGGTGAACGTCGTCGACTCGGCGATGAACTGTCCGATGATGGAGCGATTCGGTGCGCCGAGCGCTTTTAAGACGCCGACTTCGCGTCGGCGTTCTCGCACGATCATGAGCATCGAGAGCAGCAGGATGATGGCGGCCCCGATGATCGCGCCAATCAGGGTGTAGGTCGAGATGGTCTTGACCGAGTTGAGCGGCGCGAGTTCTGCTTCGGTGGTGGCTTGGGTCGAGGTGACGTCCGCCTTCGAACCGATCTTGGCGGTGACCGCCTTGGTGACGCTGGCGACATTGTTGACATTGTTGACGGTCACCGTGGCGTTGGTGACGTCTCCGGTCGCTTTGGCCAAGGTCTGGAGCGTCGCGAGCGGCATGAGCACGTCGGAGTCCGCGAACGTCGAGCCCGAGTTGTAGATGCCCACGACCGTGATGGTGGTGCCGTACGCCGTGAACGTCGAGCCCACCGTCAACTTGTTCTTGGAGGCCAAGGTGGCGCCCACCACCGCGACGTCCGCGCTCGAGGTGGAGCTGAACGACTTTCCCGACGTCAGCTTCTCGGTGCCCCCACCGTTGGCACCTCCCACCAGTGCCGTACCCGGTGAGTTGGTGCCGATGACGCGCACCGGAATGGTAAAGGTCCCGGTGCCACCACCAAAGTTCGAGTTGCCGGAACTGGATGAACCACCGCCGAACTGTTGGCCCAGCGATCCCGCGGGAGTCGGGGACTTAAGTGAGGTGTTCGACGATTGGAGCTCTTCACTCAGGGACTCCTGTACCGAGACGACATTCTTCAGATTGAGCAAGGCATCAATCGTTGAAGCCTTCAGTGGGGTGCCGCCGCCGTTGAAGCCAAAGAAACCTTTGGGCGAGACAGTGACCGTGGTGCCCGTCGAGGACTTGACGCTGTTGATCTTGCTCGTGACGGCGTCACGGGCGATCAGCATCGAGATGGAGAGTGCGATCGCGACGGCCAGAATTACCACGACGCCGATAGAGCGCATGGAGTTTCTGAACGCGTTGCGAATGCCTCGGCGTAATGAATTCACAGATGTCCTTTCCGACTGGGTGGCGTTCATCCTTCTTGACTCGACGCAAGGTGGTCGCAAAAGTCCGTAATAGGGAAATAAGAATCACTCGCCCGTGACTTAGAGTCGATGTCTATGAGTGAGAACACGACCACCGAAGGACTTGCGCCGTTTCGCGAGTATGAGACCTGGTACCGGATCACCGGGGACGTCCACTCCGAGGTCACGCCGCTCGTCGTGGTCCACGGCGGTCCCGGGTGCTCGCACGACTACCTCGACTCGCTCGTGGCTCTGGCGCGCCGGGGCCGCGCGGTCATCCACTACGACCAGTTGGGAGGCGGGCGCTCCACCCTGTTGCCCAGCCGTGGCGCGGACTTTTGGACGGTCGATCTCTTCTTGGACGAACTGAATAATCTGCTCGAGGCCCTGGGCGTGCGCAGCAGCTACGACCTCCTCGGCCAGTCGTGGGGAGGCATGCTTGGCGCTGAGCACGCGATTCGCCAACCCGAGGGACTGCGCAAACTCGT
>DATHNV010000093.1:0-2327 GCA_035485615.1 Acidimicrobiales bacterium | reverse complement strand
GCGCGACCTCCTTCCTGTCGCTCAGGCGTACGGCATGGGTGTACTGCCCTGGAGTCCGCTCGCCGGGGGTTGGCTCTCGGGCGCCTTTGGCGAGGGCAAGGACAACACGAGCCGTCGCTCCGCGCGACTTCCTGAGCGCTACGACCTTTCCAACCCCGCCAACCAGAAGAAACTCGAGATCGTTACAGAACTTGCCACGGTGGCGAAGGACGCGAACCTTACCTTGATCGAGATGGCGATCGCCTTCGTTCTCCAGCACCCCGCCATCAGCGCGGCGATCATTGGACCGCGGACGATGGAGCATCTCAACTCGCAGCTGCCTGCGGCCGACGTCCTACTCGAGTCGTCGGTCCTCGATCGGATCGATGAGTTGGTGGCGCCCGGAACGAACGTCAACCCCGGCGATGCGGGCTACATTCCCGCCGCGCTGCGCGATCCGGCGCTGCGGCGACGGCCAAACCCCTAAGCGCCCAGTTCAGTCCTACGAAGGACTCAGCGACTGACCGCTCGTTCCGTCTTCGAGGGCCGCACTCTGTACCTTCGACCACTCCCTCGCCAGAGCGAGTCGAAGGGACTCGGCAAACTCGCTGAAGTCAAGGTTCTTCGCGGAGTCTGTCATCGTGGCGAGCCACCTCACGCCCTTAGACGCCGAGGCGATGGTGTGCGTCATGTGACCCAACCATTCTTTCTCGACGCCAGAAACTCCCAAGCGCGCAACGACGCCGCCGGGGTCTTTTAATTGACCACTCACGGTCGGTTGCAAGACTTGATTGTGGGCCGCCGCGAGCACCGTCTCTAAGGTGAAGTTTCGCCTCAGAGCATTTTCGTTGCTGGCCTCGCCGGACAAAAGACTCGCGATCGATTCGGCATCGAGGATGTGAGCAAAGTCCGAATCGTGGATCCACTGGGTCCCCACGATGCACCGGAACGCGTCGAGTACGAGTTCTTCCTTCGACTTGTAGAGCTTGTAAATGGCGCCCGGCGAGCAGCCGACGCGACGGGCAATGCGAGAGATCGTCGCTCCGTAATATCCGCTCTTGCCGATGACCATCGCCGTCGAATAGGTGAGTTGCGACCGCAGATCGTCGTCGGGGACGAACACGGCTCGTTTCACGTCGAGCGACCGCGTCTGTCCCGATATATCACCCAGGTCGATCTGAAGTGTGTTGATCAGAGTCTCTTTGAGGAACCGTAGGTATTCGTCGTCGGCGTCGAAGTAGTACTCCTCGAAAATGCTTACCATCGTGAAGGCAAACAGCGATCGAATTCGCACAAACTCAGATTCCGATTCCGCGGGAGTTCCTTGGGGAAGCTCTAAGTACATGTTCACGAAGGGTTCCACTTCTTCTTGGAGCACGGGAATCCTGCGCGACGTGAGCAGCATCTCGACCATCGCGACGTCACGCGGCTCCGGTCGACGGATGAGATCGATGATCTCACCGACGGTCGCGTCATTGGGCATTGCGACGGCGCGAATCGACGCTTCGAGTATTTCGATCGCCCGGCCACACAACCTCGACTGCCACATGTCGACGAGCAACTCGTGCACGTCTTCGTATCGGGCGTACGTCGCACCGTGGGTCAGACCCGCGCTCTTCCCCACGTCGCGCAGCGACATCGAGTCGACGCCGACTCGAAGCGTCGCGCCGACTGCCGCATCAAGAATCGCCTCATCGTTGGCGATCGCCCGCTCTGAACGCTGGCGTTGGCTGTTGTACATCTCGTCCCCCCGCTCACTCAGAAACTACGCCTCAAACTGACGCCATCAGTATTTTCGGCAGGGTACCGGGTGTCAAGTAACAGTTTGATATGAAGCGCACTTTTGAAAGGAAATTCGGCCTCAATAATCGGCTTACAATTACTCGTCGCACTAGCCGCGGAGGGCGGCGCTGAACTCTTCCACATCGGTCGGCAACAACAACGACGTCTGTCCCGCGTTATTCACCAGGACCTGTTCCATAAAGACTTCCACTGCGGCGCGCGCATCCTCTAACGCGTCGTGGCCACCCGGCTTTACGCCATAGTGCCGACTGAGAAACGTGAGACCGCGCCGAGGGCGAAGCACCCGGCTCGGCTCAATGGCGAGATCGTGCTCGACAACGTCGATGATTCGTAGTCCCGATAGCCCCGCAACGTCGGACACCGAGCCCGACAACGACAGTGAGCTTCGTCGCAACATCTCCAGGTCAAAACGACTGACGTTCGACCCCACGACGTAGGCCCCACGCTCGTGGAAGCGCCGCAGCACCGAGGTGGCGTGCGCCACGCCATCCTTCACGTCGTGCACGACGTAGTTCTCCCGCTTCGCCTCGAGATCCTCCAGCGAG
>DATHNV010000092.1:0-3610 GCA_035485615.1 Acidimicrobiales bacterium | reverse complement strand
CCATTGGCAAGGGTGAAGAGTGACTCGCTTTGGGCGATCACGTCGAGGTCGATCATTGCCTCACGCAGGGCCCACGGCTCGACGTCAAAGGCCGGATGCTCAATCACGAGGCAACGAGTGCTTCAAAGTTCTCGTAGAGACGTGCGTCGCCGCCAACTTCGCGTGCATGCAGAGCGCTCGCGCGAACGAGCGGCCACACTCCATCGGCCCAGAAGATGTCGAGCATCAGGTCTTTGTCCAACACCCCGTGCTTCACGAGGGCCCCGATCGTTTCGCCAAAGTAGAGGATCTTGCTCACCGCGGGGTCTCCCGGGTCGGTCTCGTCCGCGTTGAAGTCGGGCGAGAAGATCGTCATGTACGCCTCGTCCAATTTCATCTCGGTGCCCCAGCGCAGCAGGTTCACCACCAACGACGCGTCGTCATACGTTGCCACCATCGTCAACTCCTTTATTAGTCGTGCTACGAATCTTCCTAGCGCACCGAAGTAAGCGCCAGGAAAACCTTTGGTAACTCTTTCCTCAAGTGGCTGACGTTTTATGCAATCAGGGCCCGCAACGCCCGAACGAAGTGGTCCTGGGGGCGCATGTACGACCCTCGGATCACGCTCCACGCGCGGATTTTGAAATCGTCGAGTCCACTCGCGACGAACGCCGCGATTCGTCGCTCGGTCTGATCGTGGTCGGCCATCAAGTTGTCGAGGGGGTTCCAGAGGAAACTCGGCACGTCGTACTCGCGATCCGCGAGAAAAGGCTTCGGATCGATCGCGACGTAGATGTCACCGTGACGAAGAATGTTGTGGTGGTGAAAATCACCGTGCACGACCCACTCGGGATGCACACCGACCTCGGCGAGTAGTTCGCGAGCGAGACCGATGAGCTCGTTTCCTTCTCGTTCTCCGTATCCGAGCCAGATGTCAACGTAGGGTTCGACCGAGCGAAACGGCTCGTGAGCCGGACGCCACAGGAGCTGGGCCAGTTCGACCGCGATGGCCGTGGCATCGTCTTCGTCTTCGGTCGACAGATCGTGTCCCGGGACGGCGCGCTCCTCGAGAACGGCGTGCCCGGAGCGCCGATAGGCGCGCACCGCGCCTCGCCCGTCCCACAGCTCGAGCGCGTCGGGCTCGTGGAGCGACTCTTCCTCACCCCCCTCCCAGGCCACCTTCAGGACTCGCCCGTCGGTGGTCGGAGCAACAAACGAGACGTTGTTCATCGCGAAGGGTTCACCTAGCTCGAGATCCCACTCGAGAGCCAGCTGCTCGGCCAACTGGGTGGCGAACTTCAAGTCAACAGGAGTCGTCCAGTCATCGCTCACGACACGACTTCTCCCCCGCTTTGGGCAGGCCCTGGATGGACCAAGAGTGTCTGTTCATAGTCATGTCTAATCCCGCGTTCAGAGATTATGACGAAGGGTTACCAAATTTTTAAGACCGTTTTGATGGAGTCCGCGCAAGAATGTTTGGGGGGACGTCCAAGGAGTACCGATGACCCAACCCAATGAATCCCCGTCTTCTTCTGCCGACAACCCGGCCACTGGTCCCGACCGCTTCCACTCACACGGAGCGCTGGCACGACTCTTTGCCGCGAACCTTGACGCGAAGTTGGCCAACGGCCTTGATCCGATGACCAGCCCACTGACCATCACGCGAGCCCAGCAACTGGGATCGCTGAGCGAACGCCGGGCCTTGGCGAATAATTGGCTGTCGTTGCTCGAGCAGGTGAATGTGACTCGCATTGCCTTTAGCCCCGCGATCCCGATCCAGCGTCGGCGCGTGAGCGCCGCCAAGACCCAAATCCACACCCTGGCCCGCACCCTCGTACGTCCGTTGGCGTCAGTACGCGGCGTGGCCATGGCACTCACGATCTTGCGCGACGGTTCAGGTCCGCTCTTCAACCCCTACAGCGATCGAAGCCTGACGGATCTCCTAGATCAGGTCATCGACCTCAAGAATCCGCTCTCGACGGCCTACCGATAACGCCACGACGGCCGCGATCATCGCGGTCTAGTCGCGAAGGGTCACGCTGATGGGACAGTGGTCGCTGCCCATGATGCTGGCGTGGATGTCGGCCGCCACCACGCGATCGGCGAGCGACGCCGAGACTAAGAAGTAGTCGATGCGCCACCCAACGTTGCGCGCGCGTGAGTTCGCGAAGTGCGACCACCACGAGTAGTGACCGTTGCCTTGGTGGAACATGCGAAAGGTGTCGACGAATCCGGCGTCGAGGTAGGCCTGAAAACCGGCGCGCTCTTCGCTGGTGTAGCCCTTCTTGCCCACGTTCGGCTTGGGGTTCGCCAGGTCGTCGGGCGTGTGGGCGACATTGAGGTCGCCACAGAAGATCACCGGCTTCTTCTTTTCCAACTCCTTCACGTGGTCTAAGAACGCCGGGTCCCACTGGTTGTGGCGAAGCGACAGCCGTCCGAGATCATCTTTGGAGTTGGGCGTATAGACCGTCACTACAAAGAAGTCGTCGAACTCCTCACTCAGCACGCGACCCTCGGTGTTGGGATCGCCGAACTGGTCTCCGGTTACTCCGAACTTCTTGATCGACTTCGAGCTGAGGCCTAGTTCGACTTCGAGCGGAACCGATCGCGAGAAGATGGCCGTGCCGGAGTACCCCTTCTTCTCCGCGGAGTTCCAGTGCTCGACGAAACCCGCCACCTCGACCTCAGACTGGTGCTCCTGGGCCTTGGTCTCTTGCAGACAGACGATGTCGGGCTGGAGCTCGGTCACCATGGGATCAAAGAGTCCCTTCTTGGCTACTGCCCGAATTCCGTTGACGTTCCAGGAAACTAATCGCACGCATGAAATGTACCCGAGGAGAACGCGGAGGGCGCTGGGATCGCGCGGATGGTTGACTTACGTTCATGTCAAGTCCGGGTGTCACGATCTACGGCGTCTGCGCCGTCTCCTTCATGATGGCGATGTACGCACTGGAGCGACGAGGGCGCGGCTTCGTGCTCGCCTTCGCCCTGGGGTGCGTACTCTCGAGCATCTACGGCTTCCTCGCGGGGGCGTGGCCCTTTGGCGTCGTCGAACTCATCTGGTCGGGCGTAGCGGTCCATCGATATCGAAGCGCGCGAGTTACACCGCGACCAGCCGGTGAGAGTTAGTTCGCGACGCCTCGCAGAACGTTCTGCACCAACTCGGTCGCAAACTCATCGGTGAGAGGATGCAGGCGCGTCATCAGTCGAAAGTACACCGGGCCGTAGATCTCGTCGAGCACGATCGACACGGTGACGTCGCTGCGAATCTCACCGCGGTCGATGCCACGTTGCAGCACCGCCGTGGAGAAGGCGCGACGTGGTTGCAACCAGCGTTCGCGCAGTACGTCGCGCAAGGCGGGGTCGAGCTGGGCTTGTCCCAGGAGTTCGGCCATCACTTCACCGGCCCGGCCCCGAAACGTCTCGATGAGATGCAACACCTGGGTCGTGACATCCACGACCGTGTTACCGCTGTCAGGAAAGATGGTGGTTTGCACGAAACGGTGAAAGTAGGCGTCGATCGCGACAGCCCCCCGACTCGGCCACCACTTGTAAATGGTCACCTTGCTCACCCCGGCCCGAGCAGCGATCGCCTCGATCGTGGCCTCAGAAAAACCGTTCGACAAAAGGA
>DATHNV010000091.1:0-3519 GCA_035485615.1 Acidimicrobiales bacterium | reverse complement strand
CCTCGTCCGGAACCCCAGCGCGAACAGCGCACGCGCCAGCGCGTGACCCATAACCCCTTGGCGGGGCGGGCAGTTCGCCAGACCTCGAACAGCGTGTCGCTCGCCACCATGACCGGCGTCGGGCTCGCGATTGTGGTCTTTGGGGTCTTTTTCGCAGGCCCCCTCGCGCTCAGTGTGCTCGTTCTCATCGCCCTCGCCCTCGCGGCCGCCGAGGCCTTCGCCGGATTTCGTAGCGTCGGGGCACACCCGGCGACGATTCTTGGAATCGCAGCCGTCCTCACGCTGGGGATCGCGGTCTACAACAAGGGCCTGGTGGTGGTCGGTGCCGTCACGGTG
The DNA here is from genome assembly GCA_035485615.1 of Acidimicrobiales bacterium. Classification (GTDB taxonomy): domain Bacteria; phylum Actinomycetota; class Acidimicrobiia; order Acidimicrobiales; family RAAP-2; genus RAAP-2. The sequence goes on along the minus strand of DATHNV010000091.1, from coordinate 3,183 downwards.
CTGCTCGTCATCTTCGGCTTCGTCTGGTACATGTTTGCGCCCAACAAGATCGACGTGCTCGACGGCTTGGGATCGACGATCTTCGTCTACGCCTGGGTGGGAGTGCTGGGTAGCTACGCGATCGTGATGCTCGCACCTCACACCTATCCGAACCGCAACGGCATGGCCTTTGTCTTCGGGGCAGTCGCACTCACGATCTGTAACGATGCGGCCGCGCTGTTCACTGGTCGCTGGTTCGGGAGCCATCCGCTCAACGCCTCGCTCTCGCCGAACAAGACCATTGAAGGAACCGTGGGCGGCACGATCGTCACGCTGATCGCCGGCGCGCTGTTGTTGCCCGTTATCAGCCCCTGGACGGTGACCCACGGCGTGGAAGCGGCGGTCGCGCTGTCGATCGTGGTGCCCTTGGGCGACCTGTTCGAATCGATGGTGAAGCGCACGCTGGGTCTCAAGGACTTCGGACGGATCTTGCCGGGGCACGGCGGACTGCTTGATCGAATCGACGGGCTGCTCTTCGCGCTACCGACGATGTACTACCTGTTGCACGTCATCAAGCTGAGTTAGCGATGTCCGACGTGCGCCACCGCGTGGCGCTGCTGGGAGCCACGGGATCCATCGGCGTCCAGACCCTCGATGTGTTGCGCAGCGAAGGCGAGCGCTTCGAATTGGTGTCGATCGCGGGCGGCGAGCAGGTGAGTGAATTGGCGGCCATCGCGCGTGAGTTCAATGTCAAGCGCATCGGCGTGAAGTCGGAGTCGCATCGCGCCACGCTCGCGGACCTTCTTGGCGGTGACGTGGAGATCCTTGTGGGCGACGAAGGCCTCGAAGAACTCGCGCGCGACGCGGACATCGTGATGAACGCGGTCTTGGGCTTCGCGGGCCTGCCAGTCACGCTGGGCGCTCTGGCGGCGGGACGACGTCTCGCGCTCGCCAACAAGGAGTCCCTCATCGCGGCCGCGCCTCTGGTGGCCAAGGTGCGTGCGACCCCGGGGGCCGAGTTGCTCCCGGTTGACTCCGAGCACTGCGCAATTCATCAGTGTCTCGCGAGCTCGCCCTACGGCTTGGGTTATCCCGATGTGCGTCGTCTACTCATCACCGCCTCGGGCGGACCCTTTCGCGGCTGGTCGAAGGAGCGCCTCAAGGGTGCGACGAAGGACGAAGCGCTGCGCCATCCCACGTGGTCGATGGGAGCCAAGATCACCATCGACTCCTCGACGCTCATGAACAAGGGTCTCGAGGTCATGGAGGCCACAGCGTTCTTTGGCATCGAAGTCGATCGCGTCGAAGTGGTCGTTCATCCCCAATCGATCGTGCACTCGATGGTCGAGTACGTCGATGGCTCAGTGCTCGCGCAACTGTCGAATCCCGATATGCGCCTTCCCATCGCGTACTGCCTGGGCGCGCCCGATCGGCTCGACCACGGCTACGGGCGGCTCGATTTCACTTCGTCGCTCGAGCTGACCTTCGAGTCGCCCGACGTCGACGCCTTTCCCGCGCTGACGCTCGCTTACGAGGCGGCGCGACTCGGGGGAGCCGCTCCCGCATGGCTGAGTGCCGCCAACGAGGTGGCCGTCGAGGCGTTCTTAAAGGACGAGATCAACTGGTGCGACATCGTGCCGGTCGTGGCCGCCACCATGGATCACTATGAGGGACAAGACTTAGAAGACTTGGCGTCGCTGTACGAAAACGACGACGTCGCCCGACGATTGGCGCACGCTAGCCTCAAAAAGTAGTCATGGACTCTGCGTCTTCGTCGTTGCGCCAGTCTCCCTGGACGCTCTTTGTCGGCATCCTCGCCTTCGTGGGGCTGCTCACGTGGCTCGTCGGCTGGGCGTTGCCCCTTGTGATCTTTTTGATCCTGTTCATGGTGATGGGTCACGAGTTCGGCCACTTCATCACCGCCAAGCGCGCGGGTCTGCTCGTCACCGACTTCTTCGTGGGCTTTGGACCAATCCTGTGGTCGACCCAACGTGGCGAGACGCGCTACGGCATCCGAGCCCTGCCACTGGGCGGCTACGTGAAGGTCCCCGGCATGACCTGGGCTTCGCCCGTCCCGGCGGACGAAGAGGCCCGCACGTACCGCGAAGCGTCGTACCCCAAGAAAGTGCTCTTCGCCTCGGCCGGTTCGATCATGCACGTCATCATGGCGCTCGCCCTCGCCTGGGTTGCCCTCACCTTCATTGGGAATCCTTCGCCGAGCCACGTCGGCGTGGGCTCCTTTACGCCGTGGCAGGGGCACCGGGAAACGGCGGCGCAGTTAGCCGGACTCCACATCGGGGACCAGATCACGAAAATCGACGGCACCTCAATCACCAGTGTCAATCAGTTGACCAAGATCCTGCACGGCGCGGCGGGCGAGCATCTCACGATGGTCGTGGAGCGCGACGGCCACGCTGTCACCTTGCACGTGACTCCGGTCAACGGGCGAACGATCAAGGAGGATGGCAAACGACTGCCCGATCACGGTTACATCGGCATCGAGGTGACCGAACTGACGGTGCACACGTCGGCCCTTGCCGCTATCCCCGACTCCTTCAGCGAGATCGGCCACTACGTGGGCGACGCGTTCGTGGCCATCGGGCGACTTCCCGGTGAGTTCCCGAGTCTCTTTCATCAAGTCGCCGACGCCAAAGCCGCGACGAATGTGAAAAATGAGGACACGCGGCCCTCGTCGATCGTGGGGGTCGTGCGCTTCGCCGATCAAGCCGCGAACGCCGGGGCCCTTCCACTGATCACGATCCTGGCCCTGGTCAACATCTTTGTGGGCGTGTTGAACATGTTGCCCATGTTGCCCCTCGATGGCGGGTACGTGGCGATCGCCACCTACGAGCGACTTCGCTCGCGGCGGGGCGTGCTCTATCGGGCCGATATCAACAAGCTGGCTCCCGTTGTCTACGCGTTCATCAGCGCGCTGCTGGTGCTGTTTGCCTGCACCCTGTACCTCGACATCGCTCATCCCATCGCCAACCCCTTCTAAGGGGCGCACGATGGCCGTCTGGAACGCGGCAGACTAGGGGCATGGAAGTCTCCTCGAGTTTGATTACGCCTCGTCGTCCCACCCGCCAGATCAGCGTGGGCTCGGTCAAAGTCGGAGGCGACGCGCCGATCTCGGTACAGTCCATGACCACCACCAAGACCGCCGACGTCGAGGGCACGCTCGAACAGATCTACGCCCTGGCGGCC
>DATHNV010000090.1:0-6665 GCA_035485615.1 Acidimicrobiales bacterium | reverse complement strand
AACGTGCCCATGATGCCCGTGGTGGCGTCGCTGCGGCGCACCACGCTCGAGATCCTGATCTACTCCGTCGTGCTCTGGGCGCTCACGCTGCTCATTGGCACGAGTGCGCACTTGGGCTGGGTCTACGCGATCTCGGCCACGGTGTTGGGCGCGATGTTCACCTTCTACGCGCTTCGCCTGTACCAACACGCTCGCAACGACAAGGCGGACGTCGCCGAAGCGATGAAGATGTTCCACTTCTCCATCACGTATCTTTCGGCCCTGTTCATTTTGATGGCGGTTGATGTCCTTGTCCGAAACCACTGACATTAAACGGGGCCGTTCGCCCAAGATGATGATCACGGTGGGCGTCGGTGTGGCACTTGCCATCGCGCTGATCACCGTGGTGTCGGTTCTCACGGGCGGCACGGTGACCAACAACAAGAGGAACGTCTTAACGACCTCGGCCCTGGTGGGCCGACACATGAAGAGTTGGTCGCTCGGTGGACTAAACGGCGGAACGGTGAGCGCCCCGTGGAGTTCCGGACATCCGAGTGTGCTCGTGTTCTTTGGGAGCTTCTGTGGGCCGTGCAAGTCCGAGATGCCCGAGCTGTCCGCGTACCTTCGCACGCACAGCACTGGTTCGGTGGATGTAGTGGCGATGGACGCCGACGACAAGCGCGGCCCGGCCCAAGCGATGGTGAAGAAGGACGACGTGCCCGTTCCGGTGGCCTTTGACCCCAACGGGGTGGTGGTCACGAACATCTTTGGGTTCGAGGCGGTGCCCGAAAGCGTCTTTCTGAACGCGCAGGGTGTTGTGAAGGGCGTGTACTTGGGGGCGATTCCGAAGTCCGTCTTCGTCGACGGACTCAAACTCCTCAAGACGACTTAGTCGAAGCGAAAGGTGCGCGCTGCGAGAAGGGGAGCGAGGATCGCCCAGGCTCCCAGGCTGATCCAGTCCGCCCCCGTCGGTGCGTGCCCATACCCGAGGATTCGGTGCACGCCCTGGGCGAGCGCCCCCGAGGGCAGGGCGATCACAGTGCGCGAGACGACGTGGGGCAGCGAACTCAGCGGTATCACGATTCCCGACAGCAGCAAGAGGACCAGATACAGCCCGTTACTCGCGGCGAGATTCACCTCGGGGCGAAGTTGACCCGCGAGAGCCAGGCCAACTCCAGCGAAGCCCATCGATGCCAACAGCAAGACCGCAATCACTTCGAACGCGCCGCGCCACGAGCCATCGGGGTGCCACAGCAATAAGAGGGCCACGACCGAGATGACCGCGACCTGAATCGCCTCGGTCACGAGGACACCCGCGATCTTTGCGCCAATCAGTGATCGTCGCGTGAGCGGCGTCACGAAGAGGCGACGCAGCACACCCGAGGCGCGCTCGAATCCCGTCGCGATCGACAGGGCTACGAGCGACGTCGACATCGCACACAGCGCCAGGATCCCCGGTGCCACGAAGTCGACGCGGTGCGCAGTGGGTGAGGAGATGACCCGGGTCAGAGAGAAGAAGATGAGTAGCACAACCGGGATCCCGACGGTCAGCAGTAAAGTCTCGCCGCGTCGCAGGGTCATCACGACCTCGGCCCGCGTCTGGGCAGCGAACGCTCTCACGATGCGCTCTCCTCGCGTTCCTGGGCGATGAGGTCGAGGTAGCGATCCTCGAGCGAGGCGCGCGTGCGCAACGACACCATCGACAGGCCCATGCTCGCCAGATAGTTGGTGATGATGGCGATGCGCTGGGGGGATGGGTCGATCGCACAGCGAAGTTCAAGAGGCGAGACCAGGGTCACCTCGCAGCCCAGACGCGTCGCCAGTTCCACGGGGTCCACGGGACCCGACGACTGCACGATCATCGCGGACTCTCCGGCCAGGTCCTCGAGCCGTCCTTGGGCGAGTACGTGACCGTGATTCAAAATCACGACGCGGTCGCTTGCGCGTTCGGCTTCGGCGAGGTCGTGCGTCGTGATCAAGATGGCGCATCCACGCTCGCGCTCCGCGGCGATCAGTTGACGGATGACCTGGCGACCTTCTGCGTCAACGGCGGTGGTGGGCTCGTCCAAAATCAAGGCGCGGGGTCGTCCTAGTAACGCGAGCGCGAGAAGGGTGCGCTGTTGTTCACCGCCACTGAGGCGCCGCCACGGCGTTGTCGCGCACCGCTCGAGATCCAGTACTGACATCAGTTCGGTGACGTCGCGCGGGGCGCGATAGTACGAGGCGGTGAGGCGCAGCACGTCGCGCGGGCTCATGGGGGCCCAGACCCCGCCGCGTTGCAACAGCGCACCCGTACGGGCGACGACCTCGACGTGGTCGCGCACGGGGTCGAGTCCGTGGAGGCGAACGCTGCCATCGACCGGTGAGCGGAACCCGAGCAGCGTCTCGACGAGCGTGGTCTTGCCCGCGCCATTAGGGCCGAGCAAGGTGACGACCTCGCCGTAGTGAACGTTCAGCGTCACGTCGTCGAGCGCGCGCAGCGTCGCGAACGTCACGACCAGGTGGCTGACCTCGACCGCGGAACTCATGCGTATCGAAACTAGACGGTGCAACGAGGCTGCTCGAAGCCCCTCGGTAGGCTTGATCCATGATTGACCTCGTCCAACTGCGCCGTGAACCTGATGTCGTGAGGGCAGCTCTCGCCCGCCGCGGTGTCTCGTCGGTCAGCGTCGACGAGGTCATTGGCCTCGACAACGAGCACCGACTCCTGCTCCAAGAGTCCGAGCGCCTGCGCGCCGAGGTCAAGGAACTCTCCCGCCAGGTCGGTGAGGCTCGACGACAGAACGACACTGTGACCGCAGAGAGCCTGAGCACCGCGAGTCGCGCCGTGGGCGACCAGGAGCAAGTAGCCCGCGAGGCGACCGAGGCCGTGGCGCTCAGGCTGCGTGAGCATCTCTTAATGCTGCCCAACCTGCCTGATGAGCGCGTCCCCGATGGGGCGGACGAGAGCGACAACGTCGAGGTGCGCCGCTGGTGGCCGGGAATGGACGACGGCGCACCCTTTCCGGAGTTCGCTGGCTACCAGCGCGTGCCGCACTGGGAGACCGGCGTGGCGCTGGGCATCCTCGACATGGAGTCGGGCGCGAAACTTTCCGGATCCATGTTTGCGCTGTATCGGGGCGGAGGTTCGCGACTTCTGCGGGCTTTATCGATGCTGTCTCTCGATCACCACGTACAGGGCTACGAGGAGATCCGTCCACCCACCTTGGCCCTGACCGAGACGATGATGTCCACCGGCCACCTACCCAAGTCGGCCGACGACATGTACGCCATCGAGCGCGACGGTCTGTGGGCGATTCCCACCGGTGAGGTGCCGCTGACCTCGCTGCGGCGCGGCGAGATCTTGAGCGAAGCCGAACTGCCCATGAAGCTCACCGCCCAGACGAACTGCTTTCGCCGCGAAGCGGGGGCGGCGGGCAAGGACACCCGAGGGCTCTTGCGCTTGCACGAGTTCGAGAAGGTGGAACTCTTCGCCTACTGCACCCCCGAGCAGGCCGACGAGATCCACGCCGACATCCTGGGCCGCGCCGAGGGACTGCTGCGTGAACTCGGGCTGGCGTATCGAGTCTTGGATCTGTGCACCGGGGACCTCGGCACGGCCTCGGCGTACACCGTCGATCTCGAGGTGTACAGCCCGGGGGTCGATAAGTGGCTCGAGGTCTCTTCGGTGAGCTGGTTTCGCGACTTCCAGGCGCGCCGCGCCAACGTCAGGTATCGAAAGAGTGACGGCTCGATCGCGTTGGTGCACACGCTCAACGGGTCGATACTGGGCTGGGCGCGGGTGTGGGCGGCTCTCGTCGAGACGTATCGTCAGGCGGACGGAACCGTGCGACTTCCCGCGGCCCTGGACCCATACTTCGGGGGCGAAGCCGTACTTCGCTAGCGAAACTCCTGGGCAGAGTTACGAGGGCTTCATGACCTCGTAGCGGTAGCCCACTCCGCGAACCGTGGAGATGTGCACGGGGATCTTCGGCTCGGCTTCGATCAGCGTGCGAAGTCGCTTGATGTGCACGTCGAGGGTCTTGGTATCTCCCACGTAATCGCTGCCCCACACCCGATCGATAAGAACCTCGCGGGTGAGCACGCGGCCCGGGTTCTCGAGCAGGAGACGCAAAAGCGCGAACTCCTTCTTGCGCAACTTGATCTCCGCGCCGTCGACGAAGCACCGTCGCGCGTCGATGTCGAGGCGTACGTTGCCGAGCGAAATGACCTCGTCGGAGTCCGCCGTCTCCGTGTCGCGCCGGCGCCGCAGCACGGCGCGAATGCGCGCCACGAGCTCGCGCAGGCGATAGGGCTTCGTGACGTAGTCGTCCGCGCCGATCTCCAACATGAGAACCATGTCGACCTCTTCACCCTTGGCGCTCACGATGATGATGGGCACGTTGCTCGTCGCCCGTATCGAACGACAGACGTCGAGCCCGGAGAGCTTGGGCAGCATCAGGTCCAAGAGCACAATGTCGAACTGACCGTTCTGGAACAGGGTCAGGCCCTGTTGTCCGTCGCGAGCGATCGCGACCTCAAAGCCCTCTCGTTCGAGCCCGACGGTGAGCGCGTCGATGAAGGACGCCTCGTCCTCGACGATGAGGATCTTGATGCGATCGTCGCGAGATTTCGTCATTGCGGAGTGAGGGGTAACTCCAGCGTGAAGGTCGATCCCTCACCCTCGTGGGAGTCGACGAGTACGGCGCCGCCGTGATTCTGGGCCACGTGGCGCACAATACTGAGTCCGAGTCCCGTGCCGCCGGTCTCGCGAGCGCGGCCTGGGTCCACGCGGTAGAAGCGCTCGAAGATCCGCTCTAAGTCCTTGGCGGGAATACCGACGCCGTGGTCGCGGATCTCGATCTGGACGCCCGCGGCTGGTGCTTCCGGGCCGTCGGCCTCGTTCGCCTCGGTCCGACGGATGGCGATCTCGACCGTGCCGTCGGCCGGGGAGTAGACGACAGCGTTCTCGAGCAGAGCATGCAACGCAGAGATCAACTGTCGCCGATCGCCAAAGACGACCTGATTGGTTTCCGGCTCGTCGAAGATGATCTTGACGCCATGTTGTTCGGCGGCGGTGCGTATCCGCTCGACCGCCTCGGCCACTATCAGTGACACCGAGACCGGCTCGCGACTGGGTGAGCCCTCGCCCTCGATCCGAGAGAGATCGAGCAAGTCCTCGATGATCCGATTGACTCGGTACGCCTCATTGTTGATGCGTTCGGCGAGACGCTGGGCGACGGTGGCGTCAGTCTCGTACTGCAGCGTTTCTGCGAGCAGTCCGAGCGCTCCCACTGGTGTCTTGAGTTCGTGACTGACGTTGGCGATGAAATCGCGGCGCACGTCTTCGAGGCGTCGGCGTTCCGAGACATCCTCGATCACCGCGAGCACGCCGAGGGATCGACGTCCGTCGTCGATCACGGTGGCCCGGATGGTGAGGGTGCGCCGGGGCGGTCCGTAGATGTCAATGGTGCGCTCGGCCACGCCACTGGCCCAGCCCTCGGCCAGGACGTCGGTCACCGCCTGGGCCGCGATGGCGTCACCGTAGCGACTGGCCATCAGCTGTTCGGCCTGGACGTTGCGAAAGATGACCCCACCGGTCTCGTCGCAGAGCACCAGACCCAGCGGCAACGTGTCCAGGGAGCGGCGAAGTCGGATCGATTCTGCGCTTGATTCGCTGACCGCGTTGTGCGCCGCACCGGTCACCTCTTCGAGGTAGCTGAGCGCGGACTCCACTCCGCCGTCGTCGCGGTGCGGCTCGACGGCCAGACGAGAGGCGAGCACCGAGAGACGTTGGGCGATCGCACGGTGACCGCGCTGGCGAAAGATCAGGACGCCGATCAGGACGCCAATAATCAGGATGCCGGCGGCGACCCCGTAGAGCGCGGCCGGTGACCAGGTGGCGAGTTGGGAGTTGATCGAGGCAACGAGCACGGAGCCATTCTCGCAGACTCCTCGACCCGCGTGACGCTTGCGACCGTTGTGGACCCCGTTTGCAGGAAGGCCCAGAATGATATTCGCAGGAGTTTCTCTAAGTCCGTCTACCTCGGATCTGCCCGGCAGCGCCGCGCTGCAGTCGATCGCGGACGGCATTGCCTCGTGGGCGTTGATCGGTGCTCTGGTGGCTCTGTTGCTGGGCGCGGTGCTGTGGGCCATTGGCAGTCACACCCAGAACATGCACCAGTCCGCGCAAGGTCGTCGAGCGGTGCTGACCTCGCTGATTGCCGCCGTGCTGATTGGAGCGGCGCCGGAACTCATCAACTTCTTCTTCAACACCGGTCTCGCGGTTCACTGATGACTCATCTGCTGTGCATCTTTTCTCCAACGTCGTGTATCACTGACCTCGGTAAGTCGACCTTTAACGACCTCTTTAACGCGCTCACCAACTGGATCGTCTCCAGTGTGGAGTGGTTTCTCAACGCCGTCGGGCACGTGATCACCTCAGCCGGTGAGCCCGCAACCGTGATCAGCGGTGCGAACGACGAGTTCACGGCGTTGTTGGTCCCCGCCCCGCTCTTGATGTTGATTGGCCTGGTTGTCTCGACCTTGACTGCGCTGCGTCACGGTGATTCATCGTCGCTCTGGCGTGTCTATCTGGGTGTCGCACCCGCATGCGTGGCGGGCATCGTGTTAGCCCGCCCGATGGCGACACTCGTTCTCGAAGCCGTGAACCAGTTGTCGGGCACGGCTGCGAGCACCGTGGCGAC
>DATHNV010000089.1:0-2050 GCA_035485615.1 Acidimicrobiales bacterium | reverse complement strand
TCCCGCCATGGTGCCCGCCGCCCACCCCCTGGCTTCCGTCAACGGCGCGATGAACGCCGTCTTCGTCAACGGTGTCAAGAGCGGTCCGCTGATGTGGCTCGGTCAAGGTGCAGGTGGCGAACCCACGGCCACGGCTGTGTTGGGCGATCTGCTCGACGCCGCGCGCAATCGCGTGAGTGATCGACACGACGTGCCCTTCAGCGGCGATCACTCCTTGCACTACGTGCCCGCCGGCGAGCTCGCCAGTCGTTTCTATCTCAGCGTGGATGTGTGGGACCGTCCGGGTGTGCTGGCCGAGGTCGCGAGCGTCTTCGGCCGTCATCAGGTCTCCATTCAGTCGATGGATCAGTCCGGCTTCAACAACGAGGCACGACTGGCGTTTTTGACTCACGAGGCGCTGAGTGCCGACGTCGAGGCGACGGTGGACGAACTGAGCGCACTGTCCTCGGTGGAGTCCGTCGGTGCGTGCATTCGGGTCATCGACGAAGAGGTCGCATGAAGGCATGGGGCGGGCTGCTCGTTGAGTACGCCGACTGGCTCGACCTCGAGGGGGTGAGCGACATCGTGACCTTGCAGGAGGGTCACACACCCCTGCTGCACGCCGACAAACTCTCCGAACGCCTCCAAGCCGACGTGTGGCTTAAGTACGAAGGGCTGAACCCCTCGGGCTCTTTCAAGGACCGCGGTATGACGATGGCGATCACCAAGGCGAAAGCGAATGGAGCGACCAAGGTCATCTGCGGCTCGACGGGCAACACCTCGGCCGCTGCCGCCGCGTACGCGGCGGCAGCCGACATGGAGTGCGTGGTGCTCGTGCCCGAAGGCAAGATTGCGATCGGCAAGTTGGCTCAGGCGATGGTCTACGGCGCCAAGGTCATTGAGATTCGCGGCAACTTCGATCAGGCTCTGAACCTGGCCCGCGAGCTGACCCAGTACCTGCCCATGACGATCGTGAACTCGATCAACCCCGACCGCATCGAGGGACAAAAGACGGGTGCGTTCGAGATCGTGGACGTGCTCGGCGACGCGCCCGACATTCTGTCGATCCCCGTGGGCAACGCCGGCAACATCACCGCGTACTGGCGAGGCTTCACCCAGTACCACTTCGCCCAGCGCTGTGCGACGCTGCCCAAGATGTGGGGGTTCCAGGCGGCGGGCGCCGCACCCATCGTGCTCGGACATCCCGTGGCCAACCCCGAGACCATCGCGACCGCCATTCGCATCGGCAACCCCGCGAGTTGGGTGCCCGCGCTCGAGGTCATCCACGAGTCCTTGGGTGACATTCGTGCGGTGAGCGACGAAGAGATCCTGGAGGCGTACCACTACGTGGCGCGACACGAGTCGGTGTTTTGTGAGCCCGCGTCCGCCGCCTCGGTGGCCGGTCTCTTGAAGTACGGCGTGCCGGAAGGCTCCCGGGTGGTGTGCGTTCTCACGGGTAACGGCTTAAAGGATCCTGATACTGCCGTGGGTTCGAGTGAGTCGCCCGATGTGGTGGATGCGACGCTGAAAGCGCTTCTCAGGGAGCTCGAGTAGTTGTGTTTCTGAATCGCACTGCTATACTTGTTGTTGTCGTCCGTTCGGTCATACCGGCGTAAGGAATCTCTTCCGAGACGACATTTCCCCTGTATTTCTTCTCCGCTCCGTCATATCTTCACGAGCGGCGAGAAAGGATTCATTTCATGGCTATCAAGCCTTCCCCAGAACGTTCGGATCTCGAGACCAAATCCCGAGAAGATCTCCAAACGATCGCCAAGGTCATGGGCGTTGACACACCCGCCCGGGCCACCAAAGCCGCCCTGATCGAGGCCATCATGACCGAGCCGGCCAACGGTGCCTCCACCAACGGAGCGACCGCCAACAGTGCGGCTCCGGAGAGTTCTCGCGCGGTGCGTTCGCGCCGCACCGTCGCCACACCCGTGGATGATTTCGACGACCTGCTGGGCGAGTTCGCCGCCGACGCTCCGACAGCGTCCGAGGCAACGAGTGCGCCCGCTGAGCCTGCGGCCACCTCGGAGTCGAACACCGAGACCGCGCCGTCCGAGCGAGCGAC
>DATHNV010000088.1:0-4090 GCA_035485615.1 Acidimicrobiales bacterium | reverse complement strand
TCATGGACGAGGCGACGATTCGACGCAACGTCGACAGCGTGAACGCCCGCTATGGCAATTTGATCGCGATCGTCGCCGGGGACTACCTGATGGCGCGCTCGGCCGGCATCGCCGCCGACCTCGGTGCCGCGACCGCGAGCCTCCTGGCGCGCACGCTGGCGTGGCTAACCCGCGGCCAGGTGAGCGAAGTGCGCACCGCGTTCGCACTCGATCGCTCCGAGCACGACTACTTCGTGGCGATCGAAGGCAAGACCGCCGCACTCATGTCCGCGAGTTGCCGCATGGGTGCGATGACCGCTGGACTCTCGTCCGAAGAGACCGAAGCACTCGCGGAGTTCGGGCGCTGCTTTGGCATGGTGTATCAGTTGCGCGACGACATCTTGGATCTCATTGCGACCAACAACCAGTTGGGCAAGCCCGCCGGTCAGGACCTCGCCGAGGGCGTCTACAGTCTGCCGACGCTGTACGCGCTTCGCGACTCACGCCAGGCCGACGAACTCTCATCCCTCCTCGGGCGTCCCCTCGAGGACGACGATCGTGAGCACGCACGCAAGCTCGTCGTGGCGACCGACGGCATCGATCGCACCGTGCTCGCCGCGAACCGCTTCCTTGCTGACGCGCACCGCGCCATCGCGGTGTTGCCGAGTGCGAAGTTGCGCGTCGGATTCACCGCGCTCATCTCCTCGCTCCTCGAGGACCTGCCGAACTAGCTGCGTTCCGGCTTCAGAGTCGGAAAGGCGATGACCTCTTTGATCGTGGACTCGTTGGCGAAGATCGCCGCGAGTCGGTCCATCCCCAGGCCCAATCCTGCCGTGGGAGGCAGGCCCCACTCAAGGGCCATGATGTAGTCCTCGTCGATGGGCATCGTCTCGTCTTCGCCTTGGGCGGCCAGACGCGCCTGATCCTCGAATCTCTCGCGCTGCTCAATCGGATCGATGAGCTCGGAGAAGCCATTGGAGATCTCACGGCCCGCGCCGTAGGACTCGAAGCGTTCGGTGACCTCGTTGTCGCGCCGGTGACGGCGCGCGAGCGGCGAGATCTCAACGGGGTACTCGGTCACAAACGTGGCGTCCCACAGAGACTCTTCGGCCAGGTGTTCAAACAGTTCGGCCACCAGGCGGCCCGGTCCCCACGACTCGTGCACGTCGATGTCGCGTTCTCGCAGCAGTCCTGCAAGCTCCTCGCGGGGCGTGTGCACCGAGATCTCTCGACCGACCGCCTCGCTCGCGAGTTCGGCCATGGGTCGTCGCGCCCACGGCGTCGTAAACGAGATCGGCCGTCCCTGGTACTCGAACTCGGTCGTGCCCAGTAGGTCGCTCGCCACGCCCGCCACCAGTTCTTCGGTGAAGGACATCATGTCCTCGAAGTCCCAGTAGGCGGCGTAGAGCTCGAGCATCGTGAACTCGGGGTTGTGCCGGGGGCTCAGTCCCTCATTGCGAAAGACCCGACCGAGCTCAAAGACCCGCTCGAATCCCCCGACCACCAAACGCTTGAGCCAGAGTTCGGGCGCGATGCGCAGATAGAAGTCGGCGTCCAGAGCGTTGTGGCGCGTGATGAAGGGTCGCGCCGCGGCACCCGATGCGATCGAACCGAGGATCGGCGTTTCGACCTCGACGAAGCCTTGGGCCCAACAGCGCTCGCGCACCGCGCGGATCATGTCGCTGCGCAGGCGCAGCGAACGCCGAGAGGACTCATTCGCCCACAGGTCAGCTTCGCGGTGGCGGTAGCGCAGGTCGAAGTCGGCGATGCCCGCCCACTTGTCACCGAAGTTGCGCTTGGCCTCGGCGAGACGCTCGAATGAGGCGACTTTGACTGACAGCTCTCCGCGCTTGGTGCGCACCACCTCACCGACGACTCCCACCCAGTCGCCGAGGTGCAGCTTGGTGAACTCGTCAAACTCGCTGGTCACACTCGCGAGCGCAAAGAGCTGAATCTCACCCGAGGAGTCGCGCATGGTCGCAAAGGCCAGCTTGCCCTGGGTGCGCAGCAACATGACCCGCCCGGCCACGTGAACGACCTCACCTGACTCGTCGCCGTCCGGTAAGTTCGCGAACCTCTCGTGCAGTGACGCAGCGTAAGCGTCGTGGGCGAACTCGTACGGCGTGGTCACGTGGTCTCTTTCGAATAATTCCTTTCATGCACGATACGCAATCCGTGCAGGGTCAACCACGGTTCGATGATCCGCACGAACTTCGTGTGAGGGGCGATCAGACCGGCGAGCCCACCGGTGCCGATGATGGTGGCATCCCCGAGTTCGTCGAGAATGCGTTCGATCATGCCGTCCACCTGCGCGGCGAAGCCGTAGAGCACGCCGCTTTGAATCGATTCGCCCGTCGAGCGACCGATGACCGAACGCGGCCGCACCAACTCCACCGAGCGCAGCGCCGAGGCGTGGGTGTAGAGGGCCTCGAGTGAGATGGCCACCCCCGGGGCGATCGCCCCGCCGAGGTACTCGCCCTTCGCGCTGATGACGTCAAACACGGTGGCGGTGCCCATGTCGACCACAATCGCCGGTCCCGGGTAGAGGTCGTAGGCCCCTACCGCGTCGGCGACGCGATCGGCGCCCACCTCACGCGGGTTCTCGTAGAGGATCGGCATGCCGGACTTGGTGCCTGGGCCCATCACGGTGAGCGGGAGATCGGAGAACCACCTTCCCGCCATGCGCCGCAACTGCGTCGTCACCGAGGGGGCGGAGGAACAGATCGCGATCTCGCTCACCGTGGACTTGAGGTCCAGGCCCTCGAGATCGAGCAGTTGGGTCAGGGTCATCGCGTGTTCGTCGGGCGTGCGATCCAAGACGGTCGAGGTGCGCCAGTGATACGCGAGCCCGTGCTCATCACTGGCCCGCGCAAAGCCCATCGCCTCGGGCGACTCTTCTTCGGCCTCGCCAAAGAGACCGATCAACGTCTCGGTGTTGCCGACGTCCATGGCGAGCAGCATCAGTTGCTCACCACGCTGACCGGTCCATTGTCGAGCAAACGTACACCCTCGACGAATCCCGCAATGAGTGCGCGCCGGCTGCCTGATTCGGCGTCGCTGGTGGGTTCGAGCGTGGTCGGATCCACCACCTCGGCGTACGCGACTTCGACGCCCGAGTCGTCGAGAATCGTGCGCATCGTCGAGCGCAGCGTGCTCGCACGCGCACTCGTCGTCGACACGTACGACAGAGCTCGCGACAGGCCCAACGCACGTCGCCGTCCGTCGCTCGAGAGTCGCACGTTGCGACTCGAGAGGGCGAGCCCGTCGGGATCTCGCACGATGGGACAGCCGACCACCTGCACGTCAAAGCCCAGGTCGCGCACCAGGTGCTGGACGACGACCAACTGCTGGTAGTCCTTTTCGCCAAATAACGCCTGGCAGGGCCCGGTCACCGCCACGAGCTTGGTGACGACGCTCGCGACGCCATCGAAGTGCCCCGGTCGCCCCGACCCCTCTAAGACGTCGCCGATACCGGGCACCGAGACAGTCGTGGGCGTGCAGTTCGGATAGACGGGCCACATCTCGTGCAGCGTGGGCACGACCAAGCAGTCGACGCCGCTCGCATGAGCGATTTCACGATCGCGTTCGAGCGTTCGCGGATAGTGCGCGAGGTCGCTCTCGTCGCCGAACTGACGAGGATTCACAAAGACCGTGGCGATCACCACGTCACAGGACTCCCGGGCCGCACGAAAGAGCGACTCGTGACCGCCGTGCAGGGCGCCCATGGTCGGCACCAGACCGACCCGTCGACCCGCCGCGCGTTCGTCGTTGGCGAACCTTCGCCACGCCGCTATCTCCGTGAGTTCAATCACGGAGCGGAGGTGAGTCGGCGTTGCTCGGCGAGTTCGAAGGCCGCACGCGCGAGGGCCACGTACGTGGCGCGCTCGCTGTCGGGGATCGCCGCGAGGTGAGCGTCGATGGTGGCAAAGTCCGAGCGCGAGGCCGGACCCGTCAGTGCGCGCGTCGCTCCTCGCTCCTCCACGTCACTGAGAGCCTGGTGGATGAGGGGAACAAAGTCGTCGAACGTCAGACCGGCCGCGTCGGCCAGGATCTCCACGTGACCCAAGAGAGCCACGAGGTGGTTGGCCGCGACCGTCGCGGTTGCGTGGTA
>DATHNV010000087.1:0-4615 GCA_035485615.1 Acidimicrobiales bacterium | reverse complement strand
ACCGCTTCGGTGAGTTCCGTGTTCTCCTGGATCAACTTTTTGATGTCGTCGGTATTGGTCGAGGTGTGCAACGCCACCTCAGATGAGATGGCGTCGGCTCGCTTGGCGGCGATGAGCAGCGCCGCCGCCTGAACGCCGGCCATCATCGACAAGAACAGGTTGAGCAAGATGTAGGGGTAGGGGTCGAATGCCTTGTGGTGCAGCACGTGTTCGAAGAACACGGTGTTCACGAAGGCCCACAGAATCATGACCGCGAAGAAGCCAAACACGAAGCCCCACGAGCCCATGATGTTGCGCATTCGATCCGCCGCGCGTTCGCCCCGGGATAGGTCGTCGCCCGAGCGAACGCCGGGGTGCTTATGCCAGAGGCTTTGAAAAGGTCGAGATGTCACGTTTGAATCGTTGCACACCAACGAACCGTGACCCGAGCAATGGTGCGCCATAGGGGGCAGATCGTCGTTCGGGAATCGGGCTAGTGATCGACAAGTAGCTCGCCTTGTGCAACCTTCTCGTACACCACGACCTGGTCGTGACTTTCGCCGGTGAACGGCTCTTTTTGCCACCCCGACCATCGATGGGCCAACCGCATGCCCGCTAGACGGGCCATGAGATCGAGTTCGGAGGGCCAGACGTAGCGGAACCGTCCCGAGTGGCGCACCAGGTGACCGTTGGCCTCAAACCAATGATGTGAGGTCACAATCTGTCCCACGGGATCGTCCAATGTGTCGATCCCGACGTGCGTGTCTTCCATTGCAAAGACTTGACCAAGATGTCCCGCGTCGCTGCGATCGAGCGTCGGCACGCCGACTTCCAGTACAAAATATCCGCCGACGTTGAGATGCGTCGCCGCGTTCTGGAACACCGCCACCTGGCCTTCTTGGGTTGTCACATTCATGACGGAGTTCCACACCAAGTAGACGACATTGAAGTTTCCGTCCACCCGCGTGTTTCTCATGTCCCCGATTGAAACGTGAACTCCATCCGCGCCGGGCTTTTGCCGCATCTGTTCGGCCATATGGGGCGACAGTTCAATCCCCGAGACCCGTAGCCCGTGTTTCTGTATCTCTAAGGCGACGCGACCCGTGCCGATGGCGAACTCGAGCACGTCTCCGCCACGAGCCAACTCGACGAGGCGCTCGGCCGTCGGGCCCAGGACACTCGGCTCGAACATCGCGGACGACGTCATGTCGTAGTTGCTCGCGACATCCTCTCCCCATACTTCTGAAGTCATAGGTTCCCTCCAACGCGCCGCGTCGTCGAAGCAGCGGCCAAGGACCCAGAGTAGATTTGGCCGGGAAACCATTCGATGATGTCTTGGGGCGTCCGCTCCTCGACGTCCATCAGGGCCGGATCTCGAGAAGGGCTGAGGGTCAGATCACATGGAACTGCGAAGCTCGTGAGATTTCCCCGTCGCAGAAGGAGGATCAATCTGAAGACACTCATTCGATTGGCAATCCTTTGCCTCATCGTGGTTGTCATCCTCAAACTTCTAAACGTCGTCTAGACCGGAGTTCTCCACGGGTGCAGGGTACTAAGGCACAGTCGAAGCGAACCTCGATCCATATTTCCGTTACTGCGACGTCTGTTCGGTCGGATTCACGAGAGACGTGATGTAGGCGTCTAGCTTGTTGAAACTGTCCTCGAAGCCGTCGGTCTTGGTCATGTGGTCACGGCCCGCCTGATCACGGAACGCGAGGCTGTTGGTCAACTTCGTCACGCCATTGACGTCTTCAAGTGTCACCGTCTCGACGGCCTCCGCCTCGGGCCAGTCTTCGAACAGCCACGTGTCGACGATTCGTGTGGGCGCTGTGATTTCCAGGAAAGTGCCGCGAAACGAGCACTCCCTTCCCTCCGGTGTTACGGCGACGTAGTGGTAGGCGCCCCCGACTCGCAGGTCAACCTCGCACACCGTCATCGTGTCGTCAAAGGCAGCGAACCAATTGACGATGTGTTCTGGTTTGGTCATGACGTCGAAGACGAGTTCGATCGGCGCGGCGAACTCTCGTATCGCGACGATCTCGAGGCTGTTGGGAAATTCGACGGTCGTCGACCCGTGTCGATGAGTTGTCACTGGTGTTCTCCTTCTTGTTGTATGTCGTTGAGATAGCTCCCCAGCCGATCAAGTCGGTCGTTGAGCGCCACTTCGTACTGCGCCAGCCAGTCGCGCATCGGTGCGAGACACGCCGGTTCCAAGCGGTACAGTCGGCGTCGCCCGTCAGCTCGGCACTTGACCAATCCCACGTCGCTCAGCACGCGCAGGTGCTTTGACACCTGGGGCTGGGTCATGGAGAGGTCGTTCACGATTGTCCCGACCGCCTTCTCACCGTCGATGAGCGCGTCAAGTACCTCGCGGCGATGGGCCTCGGCAATTGCGTTGAAAACATCCGATGTTGTCGATGAACGAGCCACGAACGCACGATACATGCCGATAGTGGCATATGTCAAGTGAGACTTGGGTCACCACCGATCAGAACCTGCTGCAGACTGCGATGGACCGACTTATGCGGTGCGCGGCGCGTTACTCACGCGTCCGGGTCATCCATGATCTCGTGGACCGCTTGGTCGCAGCGACACGACGCGGCGAATCTGGCTGCCCACGTGAGTGCGTCGGCGCGCGACGGCACGTCGATGATCGAGAACCCGCCGAGTTGCACCTTGCTCTCGGGGTACGGAACGTCAGTCACGGTTCCGTCGGTGGCCACCACGGTGAGCATCTCGTGGGTGTGGAGCCCGCCGCCGAACACCCATACTCCCGCCCCCTGGGCGTCGCGGACCACCGCGTGCGTATCCGCCGAGACAGCGGGTAGATCCTCTTCGGGGAAGGTCATCGCGCCGTCGTCAAATGAGATCAGGTATCGGGTCATCTGTTGCTCCTTGGTTTGGCGAGGGCCTGGCTCGGCAGGTACCGGAAAGACTTTCAGCGTACTGTCGCGACGTCGATACGTCACGCCAATCGCCTCACCCTCCTCGAGCGTCACGCAACTGTCTCAAAAATGACTGGCCCGCGGGGGAGACGGCGATCAGACGTACACCGTCGGGGTCACGCCAGCTCGCTAGGTATTTTGCGTCAACGGCATCCTCCCAGACGGGGAGGCGAGGGCACGAAGTTCGCCATGCCTCTTGCACCTCGGCGTACGGACGTGCGTTGGGGCCAATCCACTCAAGAAGATCGCCGATGAGCGATTCGACGGTGGAGTTCGTCGCCACGGTTACGACTTGACCTTCGCCATCGCGAGGTGCACGAAGCCGGTGAACTGCGTCGTGCTCACCGCAGGAAAACTCCCCTCCAAGACCGCGACGATGACCTTGTTTTTGCGGGCGATCAGGTAGTCGTAATAGATGGTGACGTCACCAGTCTTAAAGATCATCTGGTACGCCACGCTCTGATTGCCTTGCGTGGGGAAGGAGAACTTCGTAACCGTTCCATTGGACGTGAAGCCCTTGTAGGGGCCCGAGGGGTTCGGACAGCCAGCAATCGTCGCGGCAATCTTCTTGAACGCGGTCTTCGCGTTGGAGTACGTCGCGATTTTCTCGTCCACGAATGGCACGTCGCTCGTGTGCACGAAGTAGACCTCGGCCACCCGGGTTTGGGAAACCCCGCTTGGTTCGAGTAGATCGTGCAGGCAGCCGACGCCGGTGTTGCTGTTGGACTCGGCGAACCATCCGGTTCCCAACTGGCTCAAGCTCAGCACTTGCTTGGTGAGTGGCGTGTTCGACGCGCCGGCGCCCACCGAAAAGGCGGCGCTGACCAACAGAGTCGACGCAACGAGTGATGTCATCCGAAGGGCCAGACGAGACATAGTTCTCCCTTGCGCGGGGACGGCAATGACCCGACCCGAACGGTGGCCACATACTAGACACGCGGCATAGAAAATTCGAGAGATCCTTGCGACGACACCGCCCGGACGCGCAGAAGCGGCGTTACGAGGGCGTGATGACGACGCCGATATCGGCGTACGGCATGGGCTTGCGTCGCACGAAACTCGCGATCGCTCCAAGGGTCTTCGAGACAGTGACCATATAGCCGTACTTCTTTTTCACTTTGGACTTGATCACGACGTACTCGGGACCCGTCGTAATCCTCGCGGTGCCCTCAATGATCGGTGATCCTGCGGTCACCCGGCCGCGCACGTCGGACGCTTGGACGGTCACGCGGCTGGTGTGGGCGAGCCGCTTGGCTTTGCCGGAGGCCGAGCTCGTGGCGAACCCGAACGCGTCGCCCTCTAGGGGTACGACCCACACGGGCGCGGCGACCGGGGTTCCGTTGCGACGAAAGGTCGTCAGAAGCATGTATTTCTCGTCGGCGATGCTCACGTGCCGAGTGTACCCAAGAGGGCGGGCAGAGGTGAATGCCAGCGCTACTCCGCGGTATGGTCCTTCTTTGACACGTAAGGCGGAATATCGGGATGATGCTCAATGATGTGGTCGAGTTTGGCGTGCAACTCCGACGTCGCGGCCTCGAAGTGCCGTTTGATGTACTTTTCGATCGCTCGACGTACCGGCGGATAGAAGATGGTGGTGGCGATCGCCGCGATAATGACCCAGATCAGGGTGGCCACGACGTCGCCGGGTATGCCGCCTGAGCCTCCCGCCGGCCAGACCCAGCGATCCCAAA
>DATHNV010000086.1:0-2178 GCA_035485615.1 Acidimicrobiales bacterium | reverse complement strand
CCCGTCGGGGACACCTTTGACTTTGCGGGTTCGCACTACTCGTTGGCGGACAGTCCGGCCCTCCCCAAGCCCTTCCAGTCGCCCCGGCCGCCACTCATCGTGGGAGGCCACGGCGCCACCCGCACGCCCCGACTCGCCGCGACCTACGCCGACGAGTTCAACGTGCCCTTCGCGTCCTTCGACGCGGCAGCCCTGCAGTTTGGACGAAGCGACCTCGCCTGCCAGGCGATCGATCGAGACCCCTCCACCCTGGGACGCTCGGTGGCGGTCGTGGTGTGCTGTGGAGAGAACGACGCCGAGGTCGCGCGTCGGGCGGCCAATATTGGGCGCGAGGTCGACGAGATGGCGACCGACGGCCTTGTCGGGACCCCAGCTCACCTCATCGAGAAGATTGCGAGGTACCGAGAGATCGGCGTCTCACGGGTGTACCTCCAAGTGCTCGACTTCCACGACCTCGATCACGTACGACTCCTCGCGTCCGACGTCGTGCCGGCGGTGCAAAACATCTGATCACCGGCGAAAAATGGGGCGCGGTCTCGTGGCTCGGCGCTGCTGGTACGTTTCAGTTGATGAAGCAGTTCAACCACACTCAGCCAGCGCGCACGGCGACCCGATTCGCGGCAATGCTCCTGGTCGTGGCGATGCTGACAAGTACCGCGTCCCTCGCTTCCGCCACGGCGAAGTCGCCGCGCGAGGACGTGCCCGCTGGCGCTCACGTCCTGTACTGGAACGATCCGCTCATCATGGTGGGCGGGTCGCTGGCGCGCCAGGTCACGGTGACGAATCTGGCCGTCATTGCCCGAGTGCGCGCCCTCATTAACGCGCTTCCCCTCACCAACAACGCGCATCGCGTGTGCCCCGACGACATGATGATGCCGATCACCATCTCGTTCGCGTCACACAAAGGTGCTGTTCCCTTCACGAGGGTCGTGTTTCAGCTAGGCGGGTGCCCGAGCGCCGCGGTCTTCCAGAACGGCGAGGCAGTTCTTCCCACGTTGGGCGGACCCACACTCTCCAGCACCTTTGCCACGATTCGACGTCTGGTCGACCCCAGTTCCGTCTCGAGTTGACGCGCGGAGGCTCTAGCCCAGTTCGAGCATCGCTACGTAGGGTTCGCTGAGTTGTGAGCCAAAGACTCTCTCGACGTGCCAGCCGGTCCCTCGAACGATCGCGCCCAACTCCGCACGGCTGACGAAGAGCCACGTAAACCAGCCTCCCACCGCGCCGTCGTAGCGATACCGTGCTCGCAGTTCCCCCGAGGGTCGTCCCTGCTCACGGTTCCGGCGATAGTACGTTCGATCGATTCCGGGCGCTCCACCGCCGTACGCGCTCGTACTTTCGACAAAGAGTCTCGTGTCGGGCTTCGCCGTTTGTGCCCACTCGCTCAGACACTCTTTCGCGCGCTCGGGCGTGGCAAAGAGCCCAAAGTTGTTCCCGAACATCACGATCGAGTCGAACTCTCTGATGCGCGAGGCCACGTCATCGAGTGACTTTCGCCAGACCGTGGTCACGCCGCGCAGTCGCGCGGCGCGAACGGCGTAGCTCGACGCGTCAAGTCCTACGACGTCCTGACCTCTTGCCTGGAGTTCAAGGGCCACGCGACCCGCGCCGCACCCGACGTCCAGCACGCGACCCCGCATCTCGCGCAGCGCTCGACGTTCCGCGCGCGGCCACCGCGAGAATGATGACAGGTACACCTCGGGTCCCGCACCTTCTTCGAAGTAGCCGTCGTCGCGTTCGATGATCTCGGGCGCTCGCCCACCGCGCGCCCAGTCCCAAACCGCGCGGCCAAACGTATCGGGGGGCGTGCGCGCGCTCGGTGGGGCGACGTCACTCACCGCGATCGAGCGAGTCGTACAGATCGGGGCGTTGCAGGTGCCAGACGTCGATCTGCGCCCGGCGCCGAGTGACCTCGTCGTCGCTAATCGTCGCGTAGATGATGTCTTCGGCGTCAAGGGTCGACTCCGCCAGAACCTCGCCCCAGGGTCCAACAATCATCGAGTGCCCGTACGACGACACTCCCTCCGGCGTGGTGCCGGCTTGGGCGGCCGCCACGACGTAGGCGTGACTCTCGATCGCCCGGGCGCGGACCAGTACCTCCCAGTGAACACGTCCGGTCGGTACCGAGAAGGACGACGGAATAGCGAACACCGTGGCGCCGTGCAGGGCCAGTTGGCG
>DATHNV010000085.1:0-3314 GCA_035485615.1 Acidimicrobiales bacterium | reverse complement strand
CTCACGAGATCATCTTAAAACTGAGCGACAAGCCATCACGAGACGAATCGCTACGCTCGTAAAAAAGAGTGGAGGTTCGCGTGGAGAGTATGGACAGTATTCGCGAGGAGCTGCGTCAACCGGCTCGTGACCTTCATGAGTTGATCCCCGACGTCATGCGCGCGCACGCCGAACTGTCGAGTGCGGCGATGGCGGCGGGAGAACTGACGACCGCCACTAAGGAGTTACTTGCACTCGCTATTGCGGTGACCAGAGAGTGCGACGGGTGCATCGTCGCCCACGCTCGCGGGGCGCTGCGTGCGGGCGTGACGCGCCAGCAAGTGGCCGAGGCGATGGGCGTGGCGATCTCGATGAACGGGGGACCGGGCACCGTGTGGGGACCGAGGGCGCTGCGGGTCTACGACGAGGCTGTCGCGGCCCGGTAAGGGCACGGCAGGCTTCTTTTCCGGCAGACTGGGTTGGTGGAACTCACTGACCAAGAACGTTCGTCCCGCCTGGCGGCTCTCAACTCGCTCATGGAGTTGATGCGGCCCTCGGTTCAGGCGGACGGGGGAGACCTCCTGCTCGTGCGCTGTGACGTGGAAACGGGCGTGGTCGAGGTGCAGTTGTCGGGCGCGTGCTCGAGTTGCGCGATCTCCACGGACACCATCCAAGGCGGGGTGACCCGGATCCTGAAGGACCGTCTGAGCTGGGTGACCGAGGTGGTGGGCGACGTGGACGACACGATCGACCCCGAGGAGTCCTCGTTCCTCGGAACCGGGAGCTACGTGCCCCGGTACCGCTCGCTCTAATTCGCCCAGTGCCGGCGCTCTAGGCGCGGGCGACCTTGGGTTCCTTCGGCAGACCGAGAGCCCGTTCGCCGATGATGTTGCGCTGGATCTCGGCCGTGCCGCCCCAGATGGTCTCCGAGCGCGAGAAGAAAAACGACGCCTGCAACTCCGAGACCGGGTAGTCCTCGCGTCCGCGGTGCGTCGTGCCCGAAGGTCCCGCTACAGAGCCCGTGCCCGTGAGGACTTGAGCTTGCATGCCCAGGATGTTCATGGCGAGGTCCATGTAGTCACGGTGTGTCTCGGACCAGAACATCTTGTTGCACGCACCGAGCAGCGCCGCGTTATGCGTGTTGTTGAGCGCGTCGGTCAATGATCGATACCCGTTGATCTGCATGATCTTGATCTTGGACCACGCCTTGACGAGGTCTTCGCGAACCAGTTCGTCATCGCTCTTGCCCACCCGACGGGCCTCACCAACGATCGTCTCGTACTCCTTGAGGAAGCGGCGATACCCGGTGGTGGACGAGGAGCCGCGCTCAAAGCCAAGTGTGGTCATCGCGACCTTCCACCCATTGTTGACGCCGCCGATGACATTGTTCTTGGGACAGCGCGCGTTGGTGAAGAACACTTCGTTGAACTCGGCCGAGCCATCGACTTGCGTGATCGGCCGTACGTCGATGCCGTCCTGATGCATGGGTACCAACAGATAACTGATGCCGGCGTGCTCCTCGACGTCGGGGTCGGTGCGCGTGAGCAAGAAGACGTAGTCGGCGTACTGCGCCTGGGTCGTCCAGACTTTCTGTCCGTTGATGACCCACTCATCGCCGTCCAGCACCGCCGAGGTCTTGAGGCTCGCCAGGTCGGAGCCGGAGTTGGGCTCAGAGAACCCCTGGCACCACGTAATTGTCCCGTTCAAGATGCCGGGGATGAACTCCTTCTTCTGTTCATCGGTGCCCCACTGCAGAATGGTCGGGCCGACCAGCGTGTCGCCGAAGAAGTCGGCGCGCATCGGCGCGTTGGCCTTGGCGAACTCCTCGTTGAGCACGACCTGTTCGATCAGTGACAGGCCCTTGCCGCCATATTCCGTCGGCCAGCCGGCGCAGATCCAGCCCCCCTCGAAGAGCTTGGTGGGCCAGGTCGTGTTGAACTCGCGGCGCTCCTCGGGCGACTGGGTAAAGCCCGGCTCGAACCAGCCCGCGGGCAGGTTCTCTTCGAGCCACGCCCGTATCTCCTTGCGGAAAGATTCGGCTTCGGGAGGATAGGTCAGATCCATATAGGGGAGCGTAGCCAGGAATCCTGGGTGGTTTGTGTGCCACCTCGAAGTGCGCGAGAATGGTCAACCGCCCTGACAAGGAAAGTTGACTCGTGGCCCGATCCATTGCTGAGACCATTGCCGCCACCAAGGCGTCGTGGGCCCTCAGCCGCACCATCGTCATTCCCGAGCGCGTTCCCGCGCGAGCGGCCGAACCCGGCAAGTTGCGGGTGGCCTTCTTGGTCTATCGGGGCAACCCGCGCTGCGGTGGGCAGGGGGTCTACACCCGGCACCTGACCCGCGAGCTGGTCGCCCTCGGGCACAGCGTCGAGGTCTTCTCGGGTCCGCCGTGGCCCGAACTCGACCCCGGCGTGGGCTTTACTCCGGTGCCGGGTCTCGACCTCTACCGGGACCCCGACCCCTTTCGCACGCCCGCGCTCTCGGAGTTCACGTCGCTCGCCGACGTGGCGGAGTTCGCGGTCATGCTGAGTGCCGGCTTCGGCGAGCCGCTCGCGTACTCGATGCGCTTGGTCTCGTACCTCGACGGCCGACGTGATGAGTTCGACATCATCCACGACGATCAGTGCATGGGTCGTGGCGTGCTTCGCCTGCACCGTCGCGGCTGGCCGCTGCTCGAGACGCTGCATCATCCGATCACGGTGGACCGTTCGATCGCGCTCGATCACGCAACCACGTGGTGGAAGCGATTCACGACGCGACGATGGTTCGGCTTCCTGCGGATGCAGATTCGCGTGGTGAAACAGTTGCCCGCCGTTCTCACCGTGTCGCACAACTCCAAGATCGATATTCACGACCAGATGGGCGTGGCACTCGATCGACTCACCGTGGTTCCCGTGGGCGTCGATCACGAGGTCTTTCGCCCCTACGACGACGTCGTGAAGAAGAAGGGCCGCCTCATGGTCACGTCGAGCAGCGACGTACCAATGAAGGGTCTGGTGCCGCTACTCGAGGCGATCGCCAAGTTGCGCGTGGAGCGTGAGATCGACTTGATCGTCATCGGCAAGCCTCAGCCCAAGGGACGGGTAGCTCGCGCTCTCGATCGACTGGGACTGAGCGACATCGTGACCACCATCTCGGGTGTGAGCGACGAGGAGCTCGCACGTCTGTACGGTGAGGCCGAAGTCGCCATCGTCCCGAGCCTGTACGAGGGCTTTTCGCTGCCCGCGATCGAGGCGATGAGCTGTGGTGTGCCCGTGGTGGCAACGACCGGGGGAGCGCTACCCGAAGTGGTAGGGGTGAGCGACGAGACGGGCCTGCTCGTCGAACCCAAT
>DATHNV010000084.1:0-2491 GCA_035485615.1 Acidimicrobiales bacterium | reverse complement strand
GTCCGGAACAGGCGGGTCTGGGCAACCGCTCGCGCTGGGTGACCGCGGCTCCGGCGATCTTCATCGTGATCCTCTCGGGGGGACTCATCGGTTGGGGACCGTGGGTCATTCGACGCATCGGGATCGCGGGCGGCAACCCGGCCCTCGAATCCGGGTTGAAACTTACGAACGCCATCCACCTCGCGATCGCGCTGGTAGCGGTGCTCGCCATCGTGCTGCTCGCGCGACACGCCCGCCAACTGGTACCGATCTTGATCGCGGTACTGGTCGCGGACCTCGCGGTCTTTTTGATGTTCACCTCGAACGGACTCATCGGGGGCCAGGGTCCCCGCGAAGCCTCGCGCGCCTACGCCGCGCAACTCATCAGCAGCAACGGGCGTTTCGCTCTGGTTGACGAGAGTGGGGCGCACACCAAGGTTTTTCGCGAACTCGGTCAGCCCAATATGAATGTCTTCACGCACATGGCGAGTGTCCAGGGCTACGGCGCTTTGGTGTCGAACATCTACGACAATGCGACCGGCACGCATCCTCAGGCGTGGCTCAACGCCTGTCACCTCCAAGAGGGCGTCTTTGTGCCGTTGCGACTCGCCGTCGTGGTGATCGCGTCGGGCGAACTTATGACTCCGACGAGTGAGGAGTCAAGTGTGCCCACTCGCTGCGAGGGAGTGAGCCTCGCGCCGAGTGTGCCGCGCTACTTCGGACAAGTGCTCTCGGTCGGGAGTATTTCGCTGGCGGGAGTCGATGGACGCGCGATCTCATCGAGTCCCCTCACGATCAAGCTCCTCACGAGTGCCGGGCGAGTTCTTGCGAGTCCGTCGTGGACGATGCCCGGCGATACGAGCACGCTCACGGTCAAGGCGAGCGACGGCACGCAGCACGCGGCTGGCTTCGTCGTCACGTCGGCGAGTGGGGTCAGTCTCGGTGATGCGGTGGTGACGCCCTGGGACTCGACCAAGAGCTACCGACTCGACTCGCACTTCCAACTCGCGATCGCCACGTCGAAGTGGCACCTCACCTCGACCGAAGACACGTTCTCGGTCTTCAAGGCGAAGAAATTGCTGCCTCGCGCCTGGCTGCTCACACCCTCGGCGGGTACGGTCACCAACATCCGCACCGCGATCTGGGGCGACGCCTGGGTGAGCGTCTCGCTCAGCGCACCGAGCGCGCTCGATCGCAGTGCCGCATACCTGCCCGGTTGGCGTGCCACGGCGGTGAACCAAACGACGGGCAAGGTCGTCCAACTGAGCGTGCAGCGAACCGGACTCATCGAGAAGGTTCACGTCCCCAAGGGCAAATGGATCATTCACTTTCACTACCGCGCGCCCTACATCGAGGTGAGCGTGGCCGCGAGTGCGATCGCCATCCTCGCGTGGCTCGGCGCGCTGGGCTGGCTCGTCGTCTCGGCGCGGCGAAGGCGCACCAGTAAAGTTCAGTCGTGAAGACTCTGGCGATTGTCGGCGGCGCGGGTCGCATGGGCCAGGCGCTCGGTGAAGGATTAGCCGCGACTGGACGCTTTGCCGTCGGCGCACTTGTCGATGAGCACGAACCGCGAGAACTCTTCGGGTCTCGGTGGGTCAGTTCTCTCGACGATCTCGAGCCAAAGGGTATCGACGCCGTCGTCGATTTCTCCTCGCCCGAGGGCGTTTTGCACTCCGCGCAGTGGTGTGGGGACAACTCGGTCCCACTCGTCGTCGGTGCGACGGGACTCACCCCGGAGCAGCGCCACGCCCTTGGCGACGCCGCGACGCGAGTGGGTGTGGTCGTGGCCTCGAACTTCTCGGTGGGCGCCGCGCTCGCCGAGCGATTTGCCGCCGCCGCCGCGCCGTACTTCGATCGCGTTGAGATCATTGAACTGCACCACGACAAGAAGGTGGACGCTCCCTCGGGCACGTCAATCGCGACGGCACGCCAAATCGCGGCCGCGCGACGAGCGGCGGGTGCAGACCCACTAGTCGACCCCACGTCGCGTTTCACCATTGAGGGCGCGCGCGGCGCGCACGGAGAAGACGGCGTCGTCATTCACTCGGTGCGCTTGCCCGGGCTCGTGGCCCATCAAGAAGTGCTCTTTGGCGCGCCGGGTGAGGGACTCACGATTCGCCACGACTCCTTTGATCGTCAAAGCTTCGTGCACGGGGTCGCCCTCGCGCTCGACGCGGTGTCCGTTACGCCCGGACTCATCGACGGCATCTCCACGCTGCTTGACTGAGAGCCCGGTTCCGCCAGCCCGACTGGTAACTTCTAACCATGAGTGAGCCTCGTTTTGGACGCGTTCTCACGGCCATGGTGACGCCCTTTCACGCGGACGGATCATTGAACCTCGACGTCGCCGCGCAACTGGCTAAGTTTCTCGTGAGCGAAGGCTGCGAGGGTCTCGTGGTCGGCGGCTCCACCGGTGAGGGCTCGTCGCTGAGCGACGACGAGAAGCTCGACCTCTTTGCGTGTGTGGCAGAAGCGGTGAGCGTTCCCGTTCTTGCGGGCAGTACGTTCGCCA
>DATHNV010000083.1:0-2021 GCA_035485615.1 Acidimicrobiales bacterium | reverse complement strand
CCCCGCCCTCGACGTCCTGGGTGACGAGGCCGTGCGCCTTGAACAGGGCGACTACGACCGCGTTCTCTTTCGCCAACCGCTGGAGGAGTTCATGGCGCGTATCGTGGCGACCGGTCCTCCCCTCGTGCACGTCGTCGATCTTCAAGGAGCGCGTGACGGAGCACTGCGACCTGAAGTGATCGAGCGATGCCGGCGCGCCGCGCACGGCACTCCCCTCCAGGTATCGGGGGGTATTCGAACCCTGGACAGTGCTCGGGCCGCCCTCGACGCGGGCGCGCAGCGCGTGATTGTGGGCACGGCACTCTGGGCCGACGATGCCGCGTTGGATGAGTTTGTCGGCGCCCTCGGCGACCAACTCGTCGCGGCCCTCGACGTGCGCGATGGGCACATCGCCGTGCGAGGGTGGCGAGAGAGTACCGCTCTCACCTTCACCGACGCGCTGGAGCGTTGTTCACATTCGGGCGTGGCACGTGTCCACGTCACCGCCATCGATCGCGACGGCACGATGCGCGGACCCGACCTCGCGCTCTACGAAGAGGCGTGTCGCAGTAACGTCCTCGTCGTGGCCGCCGGAGGCGTGCGCGACGACGCCGACCTCGAAGCCCTCGCGACAGCGGGCTGCGAGGCAGCGGTGATGGGAGTGGGCTACCTCACGAGGCTTGGACTATGAGCCGTCTGCGGACTGCGAGCGAGACGATCGCCTAGGACGAGGCGTTGTGCTCGAAGATCTGCAGGTAGCTGGAGTTATAGAGCACGTGGTAGTTGCGCTGAAACCAGGACTGCAAGCTCTTGTCGGTCGGGATGGCCGAGAACTCGGGGCTGTTGGTGACCACGTACTGGGCCGCCTCGAAATAGCCCTTCCACTGGCGAACGAGCCCGGGTCCCGGAGTCGTCGTCTCGTTGCCCCCCAGGAGTCGGGTACCGATTGGGTCGATCACCTTGGGGCACGCCGCATCGTCGGAGAAAAAGCGGTTCTCCAAGATGCCGTAGCCGACGTTGTCGTACACGACGCACGCGCCCGGCGGAATGAGTTGAGGAATCTTGCTGAGCACGGCGTAGCCGCTCATCTCGCCCACCGACGAGTAGAAAATGCCCGACCACATGACGATGCCCACGACAACGCCCACGAACGCCACCGTTGCGCCCCACGACACGAATCTGCGCAGTGAGCGCGACACGGTGAAACCTCGCGTGAGTGGACCAAGCGACTCTCTCACACGCCCAATCGAAACGGCCGCGAGCACCACCAGGAACGGAACGACGAAGGCCGCATAGTGCGGGTAGAACACTGGTCCCGCGAGTATGCCCCACGTCACGAACACCGCCGCAACAAGGATGAAGAGATCCGTATCGTTGCGAGCGACGCGGCGTGAGTAGCCGAGTGCCACGATGCACAGAAGTACGCCGAAGATCACTACTACCCCGAACGTGCCGGGAGCGAACTGCGTCAGAGCGAGTCCCGTCATACCGGCTAATCGTGCGACGACACCTGCCGCATCGCCCGAAAACGGCTTCCTGGTTAGTTGCGCGACAAGAACCTGATGAAGAAAATTGCCGGGCGTTGAAAGCACGAATGGCAGTGCGAACGCCGAAAAGGTAGCGACCGCCGCGCCGACGAATACCACCACGCGCTTTCGGTGGGTCAGGGCGAGGCAAACGATCATGGCCACAAAGGGAAAGATCGCCCAGATTTTGACCAATCCCGCGAAGCCAAAGAGTGCTCCGCCCAGCGCCAACGACCCATTCAGTGTCCGCGCTCTACTCGCCAAAGGCGAGAAGATGACGACCGCCCCCAGTAGAACGAAGAACACGACGTACTGCTCGAGGAAGAGCGCCGAACTGATGTCCGAGACAATGGGCATGAACGCGAGGCCCAGGCCGGCGATCAACATCGCCGCGCGACCCCGATGCCGGACCAACACGCACACGAGACTCACGTTGAGAGCTGAGATCACCGAGGTCATCAACCGGGCGACGATCAGCCCATCGTGGGTGCCAAAGATACGGCTGATCACGGCAGC
>DATHNV010000082.1:0-6496 GCA_035485615.1 Acidimicrobiales bacterium | reverse complement strand
GATCACGGTCGCACCTTGGTCAGACAGAAGTGTGAGGACGTCGCGGGTCTCGTCCAGGCCCAGTCCCGCGGTGGGTTCATCGAGCAGGATCAGATCGGGACTCGTGACCAGTGCCCGCACGATCGCGACACGAGCGCGCTCACCTCGAGAGAGCTCCTCAAATCGGGTCGTGCGATCGGCGATGACCCCGAGTGACGCCAGATCACCGCTGAGATCCCGCGTGGTCGATCGCCCAAGCGTCACCACATCGAGCGCGAAGCCTCGGGTAAGTCCCGGTTCGCTCGCCACGTACGCGACGCGCTCTCGCAGCTCGTCTTCGCGCAATTGACGCAGATCGACGTTGCCCAGAGTGATCGCTCCTTCGTCGATCCCGTCCAGGTTGGCCAGAGAGCGCAGCAGCGTGGACTTGCCCACCCCGGACTCGCCGACGAGCGCGACGTGGCGCCCCGGCTCTATCACCAACGTGGCGTCGCGTACCAAGGTGCGATCGTCTTCGAGGATGCGCACGTGCTCGAGGCGCACCGTGGCTCCCAGCCAGGTGGCGACTCGGGCGTGTGATGTCGCGGCAAGGGCTTCGAGTCGCTCGCCGCCCCCACTCACATCGACCGCCGCCATAAGGGCCGAACGCACACTACTGAGTGCCTCGTAAGTCGACCAGGCAATCACCGCCGCGACGCAAAACCAGACTGACGACGTCGAGGGATGACTCGCGAGGGCCGCAAGGGCGAGCACCGAGAACAGCGCCACAACGAGACTTGAGCGTTGGCGACGTCGCACCATGGTGCGCTCCGCGGCGTTGAGCGCGAGCTGAGCGATGAAAAGCCGATCGGCAGCGACGTTGCGACGCCCGAGGAGCGCAAGTTCGGGTGTCGCGGCGCTCAGTTCGACGAGTTGGGCCCGGTAGGTGCCCCGCGCCAGGCGAAGGTCCCGATCGCCCTGCAGTTCGGAGCGCGCGAGCGCACACAAGGCCACCACACCGATCAGCTGAGCGGCGGCCAGATTGAGCGCGAATGGCCACCACGTTCCGTTCGCGGGGAGAAGCGCAACCACAACGTCGCCGAGCGCCATGACGGCCACGACGTCGACGAACGGGATGACGAAGCGAAGCCAGAGGTCTTGGAGTTCATCGGTATCGCCGAGTGCGCGTTCGAGCAGATCACCGCTGGCGTAGCGGCGCCATTGGGAGTAGTCCAGTTGTCCTATCACGAGCACCAACCAGCGCCGCCAGCGAGAGACGGCCCGGAAACCGAGCTGGTGGGCGGCGAGACGCTCGGCGTAGCGAAGCGGCGAACGCAAAAACGCGAAGAGTTCGATCACGACCAGCGCGACGGCGACCGCGCGCAGCCCCGGTCGCGACGCGCTGTCCACGAGCAGGCCCACGGCGCCAGCGAGCAGAGCGAGGTTCGTCGCCGTCGCGATGAAGCCCGCGAGAAGCGCGCGCATCAGATCGCGGCGCGGCGGCTGGGCTCGCGTGAGCCAGCGCCGCAGTCGCACGAGGTCGTCGTTCATGCGCGCAACTCGATGCGTTGGCGCGCGTCGCTCAGCAGCGGAGCATCAACGGACGCTTCGATGATCGCCAGGTCGGGCAGTCCGTCGAGGGTGGCGCGCACGGCTCGGCGCGCGTCCTCGTCGAGTACACCCGCGACGTCGTCGATCACCAAAAGCGCGACGTGATGAAGCAGCGCGCGCGCCATCACGAGGCGCACGCGCTCTCCCGAGCTCAGGCCCCGTCCGTCAGCGAGCAGTTTGGTATCGAGGTCGGCGAAACGTGGCCCTCGAAGCGCCAGGGCCTCGAGGGTCGCGCGAAGCTCGTCGTCACTCAGAGGGTCGCCCAACGAAAGATTGTCGCGCAGCGAGCCCGACAGTACGGGGCTTTCGGGACTCACGAAACCCACGGCGGCGCTGCCGAGGCGAGCGACACCCGCTTGCGTGGCGCGCCATCCGACGAGAGCGTACAACAGACTCGTCTTGCCCGCCCCCGAGGGTCCCGTCACAGTGACCCGGTCGCCGGCGCGCACCACGAGGGAGACGACCGCAGAGTTTGCGTCGGTCACGACATCTTCGGCGACGAGTAGTTCGTGGGACGTCAGAGTGACGCGCCCCGCGGGTATGAGAAGTGCGTCGAGTGCGCGCTGTGCGTCCTCGCGACGGTGAAACTCCACTCCGTATCGCCTCACTTGGCTAAACAGTTCGGCGGTCACGAGAACGGCGACCAGGGCGCGCACCAGACTGAGATGTCCGTTCAGTAGTCCAAATCCCACCACCATGGCGACCAAGCCGACGCTCACGCCGCTCAAGAACTCGGTGACGAGTGACGAGCCCAGCGCGACGCGAATCGCCCGCAGGGCGAGCGAGTGCTCGCTGTCCGAGATCGCGGCGATCTCATCGGCGCCGTACGTCACTGCGCCCAGTGCGCGCAGCTCCGGCGCGTGCTGGAGGATCTCGAGTTGGCGAGCCTCCAGCGTCGCGCGTCGGGCCCGATACTGCTGGGCCATGTCGTCACTGCGCGCGCCGGCGCGTCGGTACAACGGTGCGGCCAGAGCGAGCAGGCCCAGCGTGATGAGCAGGCCCAGCCAACCGGCGGCCCAGAAGACAACGACCACGCCGAGCAGCGACGTGGCGGCACTCACACGAAGTCGCTCGAGCTCGGGGGCTTGTGCCGCGTGATCGATCGCGACGGTGAGATCCCCACGAGCTCGTTCACCTTCGCGTCGCGGGACCTCGAGCTGCGTGACGATGCTCGATCGCCACCAACGGCGCACCCGCGCCGCGGCGTGTTCGGCCCAACCATCGAGTGAACTCGCGCTCAGCCAACGAACAGCGACGACTCCCATAAGTCCCACCACACCTTCGGTGACGTGGCGCTCCGCGAGGTCGCTGAGGTAGAGGGCGGCCGCGGCCGCGAGGGCCAAGGACAGCAGGCTCGAGAGGAACCCAAAGAGTCGAGCGACAACTGCTGAGGGCTCCGGAGTCAAGTCAGAACCAGCGGACGCCACCGGCCAATGCTAATGATCTCACCGAAAACTTAAAGGACGTCGTCACGGTGCGGCAGTGAGCGCGCGGGACCATTCAGCCAATCGCGCAGGGCCTTGGTCGCTCGACAGTCGTCCTCGTTATAGGCCACGATCCGCTCGCGCGAGGCGAGTGCGGCGGGTGCGTCGTCGCGAGACGCGACTTCGTACCAGACCATGGATGCCTCGCCGCTGGGGTTGGCGTCGCGCCAATGAAAGCCGGCGGCCATGGCCAGCTGCTTGAGACCGAGGGGACCTTCGGTTTGAATCTGGCGCTTCGCGAGTTCGTGGAGATCGATCCACGCCGGCGGATCGGCGCGGCGAAACGCGAGAAGTTCGTCGATGGGTGGAGCGTCGGCACTGGGGTTCGCCACGGCGCGGTTCATGGCCCCGTCTTCGGCCGCGGCCCAGAAGCAGTAGGCCGCGAAACTGCGCCCCTGAACTCGACAGTGCTCTCGGATCTCGCTCAACCACGACCAGAACTCGCTGAAGATCCGCGTCTCGGCGTTCGGCGTCAAGTCGGTCCACTCGACGAAGGAGCGATAGCCCGCGGTGACACCGTCGGTGGGAACGTTGAGGGTGACGACGGCACCCCACAGGTAGGTGGTGTCGTCGTAACTCTCCATGTCGACGTCCACTTCGACGTCGGCGGTGGGGCAACCGACGTCGCGGGGACTGACGATGCGCAGCGAGCTCGCGCGCTCGCGTGCGCGGGCCCGATAAATAAGGTCATCCAGCTTGTCGATGCTGCGACCCAGGACCTCTTCGGCTCGGTGCGCCTCGAGAGGATTGATGGTGGTGTGGCGAGCGCGCCGAGCGATCTCGGGGTCGAGACGAGCGAGTTGGGCTCGCGTCTCGACCCCGTGTTCGCGCAGCAGGAGCTGTTGATCGAAGGACGTAAAGCGCACGAGCGATACGTCGTCGACTCGCTCGAGCTGGTCCTCGCAGTGCGACGCGTAGGGACAGTCGGGGCAGTCGCGGTGCCAGTAGGGCGTGGTGGGAAACGGGCCATGGGTCTCCCTCCACTCGTCATGCGCTCGCAGCACCCCCAGTCGCTCCTCGTAGAGGTGGTCGTAGGTCGACAGATTGAAACGGGGATAGCTGTGTCCGGCCAGTTCGAACCACCACAGACGGCTCTGGCGATCGACGATCGCGCCGCGTGAGTTGGGATCGGCGTGCCCGAGGGCTTCGAGCACTCGCGTGGCGTGGGTGAGAGAGAGTCCGCTGCGGGTCATGGGCGGTCCCGGGCGCGTCCCGACCCCGTCGACGAAGGTGGCCTCGGTGGGCCGAGGGAGTTCGAGCGTGCCTAACAGGGTGCGCCGCGTACTGGCCGCTTCGACGACTTCATGGTTCTTCACCAACAACGGCGCGTACGCAAAGCGTTCGGCCACCCGGCCCACCCGAATGAGCGCGTGGATCGACGCGGAGCGCAGTCCCCGATCGTCATGGGACAGGCGCGGTTGCAAGAGGAGGGACACCCCGTCGTCGAGCATTGACATGGTCTCGATCTCGCCGTGGGGTCGTCGCGCGTCAGGATGCAGCGTGGCCAGGGCGTCGAGCACGTCACGGCGGTGATCGGCCGCGCTACGCCGGCGTCGCTCCATCTCGGGCGTGGGGGGAAGAACCTCTATTTCGAACGGCGCCCCGCGCGAGAGGGCGACGCGATGCACGCACGCGGATACCTCATCGCTCCGCAGGTACTCGGCCACCGGCAAAGCCTACGAGGCGGTCGGCTTCTCGTTTCGCCAACTACTCCACAGAGCCGCGTACTCACCGCCCAACGCCACGAGCTCGTCGTGGGTGCCCAACTCGGCGATCTGGCCGTCCACGACCACGCACACACGATCGGCGTCGTGCGCGGTGTGCAGGCGATGCGCGATGGCGATGACGGTGCGACCTCGTAGCACCGCGCTGAGTGAGCGCTCGAGGTGACGCGCCGCACGAGGGTCGAGTAGCGCGGTCGCCTCGTCGAGGATGAGCGTGTGGGGGTCGCTCAGAACGAGTCGCGCGAGAGCGAGTTGCTGGGCTTGGGCGGGTGAGATGAGATACCCGGTCGTGCCGAGTTCGGTCGCCATGCCCGCCGGCAGGTGCTCCACCCACTCGAGGGCGTCCACCGCCTCCAGGGCCGCTTTGATCTCGTCGTCGCTGGACTCGGGTCGCGCCAGGGCCAGGTTGTCGCGAACCGAGCCGATGAAGATGTGGTGCTCCTGGGTGACGAGGGAGATGTGACGGCGCAGGTTGGCGAGGGGCATCTCGGCGACCTCGACCCCGCCGACGCGAATCGATCCCTGGCGGGGCGCGTCGATGCCCGCGATCAATCGCCCGATCGTGGACTTGCCCGCTCCCGAGGGTCCGACGATCGCCAGTCGCTCGCCCGGGCGCACCGTGAGCGAAATGCCGCGCAGAACGTCGTGGCCCGGGCGGTACGAGTAGTACACGTCGTCGAGCACGATGGTTTCGTCACGGGGTTCGGGACCTTCGAGGGGGCGATCGTCACGCACCACCGAGACACCCACTAGTCGCGCGAGGGACGTCTGGCCGATCTGGAGTTCGTCCAGCCACGACACGATTCGATCGAGTGGGTCGTTGATCTGCACGACGTAGAGCGTGACCGTAGTGGCCGCCCCGATGGCCACGATGTGGTGAATAGCGAGCCAGCCGCTCCACGCGAGGGTCACGGCGACCGCGACGGCGAAGGCGCCTTCAATGGTGGGAAACCAGACCATGCGCATGAGCAGGGTGTACATCTCGGAGTAGAACGACTCGCGCACGTTGTCCTCGATGCGCGTGGACTGACGACCCCCCAAGCGGTGCGCGTCAATGGTGCGAGCGCCTTCGGCGGTCTCGGCAACGGTGCCCGACAACGTGGCGTAACTGATTCGCTCGCGGCGGTAGCCGGGCGTGGCGTAGCGCAGGTACCAACGGGTCGAGAAAAACAGCACCGGCAGCGACACCAGGCTCGCGACGCTCGCAAGGGGACTGACGAGCAGCATCGCACCCAGCGTGAGGATCGCCTGGAGGATGGCGACCAGCCATTCGGGCACGGCGAAACGCACCGTGCGCGAGAGGGCTTCCATGTCGTTCGTGGTGCGACTCAGGAGGTCACCGGTACCGGCCCGCTCGACCTCCATCAGCGGCAGGCCGAGCACGCTCGCCAGGAACTCTTCGCGCAACTGGGCAAAGACAATCTCGCCCAGGACGTAGCTGCGCCGGCGCGCAAAGTAGGTGAGGACCGCGTACGCGAGGGACGACACGACGAGCACACCGACGTACAGCGAGATCTTGGATCCGGTGAGTTGATGATCGGAGGCGAAGTCCGTGATCTCACCGATCACCCAGGCCGGGATCAAACCCATAACGGCGGCCAGGGAGTAGAGCGAGAGCATGCGCGCGAGGGGACGACGGTGTTGGCGCATCAGCACACGCGCGTAGGCCCTCACGACTCCGGAGGTCGCGGTGGGTAGTTGATTGGAGCGAGGGCGGGT
>DATHNV010000081.1:0-2097 GCA_035485615.1 Acidimicrobiales bacterium | reverse complement strand
CCTTCGCGTGGGAGCGCTTCGTGCGCGGGGTTCTAGCCAGCGACTCAGTTGACGCTCAGTACGACGACGGCCTCGACGGCGCGCTTCTTCAGGCGCTGCCCCTGGCCACGATCGACGAGGCTGCACGCGCGCGCGTCGTCGTGACCCTCACCGGGGATCTGCGTGAAGAACTGCCGGTCTTGTTCTTGCGCCTACGCGAGAACTTCGTCAAGCGCCACAACTCGCTCATCGAGTTCGCCTTCGGCGCCAGCGGACTGCGCAGCCTGGCTGCGGTTGCCCTCCCCACGCGCCCGGGTGAGGCGCACGTAGTGGCCCAAGCCCTCGCGAGCGCGCAGGGCAAGGTGGCCAAGGAGTCCACGATTGCCGAGGTTCAGCTCGACGAGGCGCGTCGGCTCATCGGTGAGACCGGAGAGGGCGTCGTCTTTGTCGTCGGTCGGCCCAACCTGGCCGAGTCCGCTGTCGTCATCGAAGCCGCCGCGCGCACCCTTGCTGAGGCGTTCCCCCGGGCCACGTTCTTGCCGGCGCTGCGACGGGCCAACGTCCGTGGCGCA
Source organism: Acidimicrobiales bacterium (assembly GCA_035485615.1). Taxonomy (GTDB): domain Bacteria; phylum Actinomycetota; class Acidimicrobiia; order Acidimicrobiales; family RAAP-2; genus RAAP-2. The sequence goes on along the minus strand of DATHNV010000081.1, from coordinate 1,546 downwards.
CTCGACATGGGACTGGGACCACGACTTCGTCCCGGTCGTGGCTTTGACGCCGCGTGCACGGGGCGCTCCACCCCTGAACAGTTAGAGGCGATGCGCGCCGGCGAGCAAAAGGCCGTGCTGCTGCTCGGTGGTTGTCTGCTGGGCAACGTTCTGGACGTGGACGGCGCCAAAGCCGCGTTGGACGCCGCCCAGGTCGTGGTGGTCAGCGGACACGGTGGCAAGACCCTCGCGTACGCCGACGTCGTGCTACCCGCCGCCGTCCAGCACGAGCGCGCCGGCACGGTGACGAACATCGAAGGTCGGGTGACCAACGTCACCGCCAAGATCGGCGCTCCTGGTTCGTCGTGGACGGACGTGGCGATCGCCTCGGAACTCGCCGAGTCGTGTGGTCAAAACCTTGGGCTCGACTCGGTCGAACTCTGCGCCAAGATCATCGAGGAAACAACGGGCTATCCCGCCCTGTCGATCATGAACGACGTTCGCGACGAGGGTGCGGTCGTCGGGCGCGGCACGACGCGCATTGAGCGTCGACCCCTGGACCCCATGGCGTTTCCGGGCATTCGCTCGACCAACACCGTGGGCCTGGGCGAACTCACGGGGGACTTGGTGAGTGAGTCGGTGCGTTCCGGTGCCGCGCCGCACGAAGCGACGCTCGACGATAGCGCCGTTGGGCGCGAGGCGAACGTCGGTCACCACGACGCCTACGGGCTGGCCCTCAATGTCTCGCGGCGGCTCTACGATCACGGCATCATGATGCAAGGCTCGCCGGCGCTGGCCAATTTGACGGCCAAGACCACCGCCTACATCAATCACTTCGACACCGATCGCCTCGGCCTGCACACCGGCGATCGCGTCAGCGTGATCGCCACGACTGAGACGCTCAGCCTGGGCGTCACTGTGAGTGACGACACCCCGCGCGGCACGATCGAGGTCGTCTTTTCCAGCCTCGATGAGGATGGTAGCGACGCGACGGCAACCAAGCTCTACGACCCCGCGAGTGCGATCACCCAGGTGAAGTTGGCGACGTCATGACCTTCCTCGCCTCGGTCGATCCGCTCTTCGTTCATGGTCACATGAGCGGCGTGGACATCCTCATCCTGCTGATTCGTCTGGTCGTCGGGTGGGCTGCCCTCATGGGCGCGGTCACGATGATGATCTGGTTCGAGCGCAAGGCGATCTCGGGCATGCAGAGCCGCATCGGACCCCAGCGCTGGGGACCCTTCGGGTTGCTCCAGACCTTGGCGGACGGCATCAAGCTCTTCTTCAAAGAAGACCTCATCCCTGAGCAGTCCGATCGATTCGTCTTCAAATTGGCGCCGTATCTCTCGCTCGTGCCGGCGATCGTCACCTTCGCCATCATTCCCGTGGGTGGCACGATGCACATCGCCGGGCACACCGTGCTGCTGCAAATCGCCAACCCACCTATTGGCGTGCTCTTGATGCTCGCGATGTCGGGCCTCTCGGTGTACGGCGTCATGCTGGCCGGCTGGGCCTCGGGTTCGAAGTATCCGCTCATCTCTTCCGTTCGCGCGAGCGCCCAGATGAT
>DATHNV010000080.1:0-3106 GCA_035485615.1 Acidimicrobiales bacterium | reverse complement strand
GAACGACGCCGGAGCGGCCATGCAGCGGGCCCAGGACAAGGTCGCCGAGATGCAGGCGCGTAGTGGCGCGCTCGACGAGTTGCTCGCCTCCGGGGCGCTCACCGACCTCACCGGCTCGAGTGACGATATTCAGGCCCAGCTCGACAAGGCGTCCTCGCAGTCCGACATCGACGCCCAACTCGCCGCACTCAAGGCCAACGGCACCACGACGGAACTGCCGATGGGTACTAGTACACCGAGCGACGCGCCCTCAACCGAAAGCAAGTAAACGTGGCCACCTCGTCCAAGATCGAGACCGATCACAAACTAAACGTCCGCATGTTCTTCACCGGGCTCGCACTCGTGGCGCTTTACGCCATCATCGTGTCGGTCATGATCAGCCTGGGTGTGTCGCTCGTGCTGGTGATCGTTATCGCCGGGGCTCTCTTGTTCTCGCAGTACTACTTCTCGGACAAGATCGCCATGTTCTCGATGCACGCGCACGAGGTCACACCCGAACAGGAGCCCAAACTCCACCAGATCGTTGACCGACTCTGCCTGCTCGCCGACATGCCCAAGCCCCGCGTCGGGGTCTCGGAGATGGATATTCCCAACGCGTTTGCGACGGGCCGAAACCCTAACGCCGCCGTCATCTGTGCGACGCGCGGGCTCATGCAACGCCTGCCCGACGAGGAGCTCGAAGCCGTGCTGGCCCACGAACTGAGCCACGTCGCCCACCGTGACGTCGCGATCATGACGATTGCCAGTGGCGTGGGCATCTTGGCGGGCCTGATCAGTCGGATCGCCCTCTTTGGCGCCGCGTTTGGCGGAGGCGGCCGCGGCGGGGGTCGCAACGGCGGCCAGAACATCGTCCTGCTGGAGCTGGCCACCGTGGTGCTCTCGATCGTGATCTACGTCATTGCGTACTTGCTCACGATGGCGCTGTCGCGATACCGCGAACTCGCCGCCGATCGCTCGGGCGCCATCCTGATCGGCAAACCGAGTGTCCTTGCGAGTGCGCTCGTGCACGTGACCGGAGATATGGGACGCATTCCGCGCAACGACCTGCGCAAGACCGAAGGAATGAACGCCTTCTTCTTCGCCCCGGCTCTGGCCGGCAACACCGTCGCCTCGCTCTTCTCCACGCACCCGTCGCTTGAAGTTCGCCTCAACCAGCTGGCCCAGCTCGAGAAGCAACTCAACGGCTAGTGGGGCTTCGCGACACGATCTTTGGCCGAACCAAACAGGCCGCGCCAAACCTCGACAATCTCTTCGCCCTCACCCAGGCCGCCATCACCCTCCAGGCCGAACTGGACATGGTGACCTCCGGGCAGGCGGGACTGTGCTTCAAGGCGGGCAGTGGGGAAGGCACTCTCACCACCGACGCCGACATCAAGGAACTCCTGGACTTCGACGCGACCAACGACAAGGTGACCCTCACCAAGGACGACCTCGGTTTTGAGTGGCTGATCGTCCACGATCCCGATCTCGAGTCGCTCGTGACTCGTATCCATGCGGCCGACACCTCGATGGTGGAACACGGTCTCGGACCGCGTCTCCTCTGTGCGGTCTTCGGATTCGTACCGAAGACTCCCCCGGGCGAAGGAGACCTGCGCCTCGTCTACCTGATGAAACAGGGGACGTTCTATCCCTTTGCGCCCACCGGCCCGACCCAGCGCAACAACGAACTCGAACTGCGAGTGCGCTCGTTCCTCAGCACCGATCTGCCGATGGAAAAAGACCTCAGTCGGTGGATGGCTCTGTGGAACGTTCCGGTCAACTAGGTGAAGACCGTTGTGTCATCGCCGCCGGTAAGTTGAGTAGAGACTGCGAGGTACAAATGAGCGACAGCACGAAAGTATCGAACGAAGAGATTCCGTTCAGTGACGACGAGCTCAGCGCCCTTGCCCTAGCCGCCGATCCCGATGCGCCGATCGACGCAGATGCGAAGCCCTGGTTCCTGACCTCGATTCTGGGCAGTCAACTCTTGCCCGAGTGGTACATGCCCATCCCAATGTCGCGAGGCCGCGGGCGGGTGTCAAAGGTCGCCGCCATTTCGGTGGTGGTCGGCATGGTCGTGGTGTGCGCCTTCGGTCTGTGCGTCACCTCAGGCTTCCTACAGCTCGCCTAACTACGGATGCGTCATTTCGTCGGGAACGACCGCGGCGTCGAACTCCTCGCCGGTGAGAAAGCCCAGCGCGAGCGCTGACTCGCGCAGTGTCATGTGCTCCTTGTGGGCCTTTTTTGCGACCATGGCCGCCTTGTCGTAACCGATGATCGGATTCAATGCGGTTACCAACATCAATGAGTTGTTGAGGTGGTTCTGGATCTGTTCGTAGTTCGGCTCCAGCCCCTCGACGCTGAACTCGCGGAATCGATCACAGGCGTCGGTGAGCAGGTCGATCGAGTTACAGAAGTTGTAAATGATGACGGGCTTACAGACGTTCAACTCGAAGTTGCCTCGCGAGCCGCCGATGGAGATGGCGGTGTCGTTGCCAAATACCTGCACAAAGACCATGATCATGGCTTCGCTCTGGGTCGGATTCACCTTGCCGGGCATGATCGAGCTGCCCGGTTCGTTTTCCGGGAGCTGGAGTTCACCGATTCCCGCCCGCGGCCCTGAACCGAGCCAGCGAAGGTCTTCGGCGATTTTGGTAAGGCTCGTCGCCACGGTCTTGATGGCCCCGTGGGCAAAGACGAGGGCGTCGTGCGCCGCGAGGGCCGCGAACTTATTCGGGGCCGTGACGAATGGCTGATGGGTCAGTGAGGCGATCGCTGCCGCAACGCGCTCGCCAAACTCAGGATGAGTGTTAAGTCCCGTCCCGACCGCCGTGCCACCCGCGGCGAGTTCGTAAAGTCCGGGCAGGACGAGGCTTAGTCGCTCGAGGTCGGCGTCGAGTTGGGCGACATAACCCGAGAATTCCTGGCCGAGCGTGAGCGGTACCGCATCCATCAAGTGCGTACGACCGATCTTCGTGATACCGGCGAACGATTCCACTTTCTCCTTGAGGGCGTCGCGCAATCGCGCCACGGACGGCACCAGTCGGTCCGTGATCTCGAGCACCGCTGCGATGTGCATCGCCGTCGGGAACGTGTCGTTGGATGATTGCGACATGTTGACGTGATC
>DATHNV010000079.1:0-2089 GCA_035485615.1 Acidimicrobiales bacterium | reverse complement strand
GTCACCTGGGGGTCCATCGCCGTGGGTGTCGTGATTCTGGTGGCGTTTGTCTGGTGGCAGAAACGTAGCGACCATCCGTTGCTGCCGCTGCGAATCGTGACGAATCGCACACGGGGTGGATCACTGATCGCCCTCTTGTTGACCTCGGTCAGCCTCTACGCCGTGTTCTTGCTCCTGTCGTACTACCTCGAAGAGACCCTGCACTTCTCGCCCTTGCGAACCGGGTTTGCCTTTATGCCGCTGGTTATTGCCATCAGTTTGTCGGGCGCTTTTGCGAGCGGTCGACTACTCGCGCGTACCGGGCCCCGTCCGCTCGTTCCGACCGGCCTGGCGTTAGCGACCATGGGCATGGTCCTCTTTACTCGTGTGCCGGTCACCCCGGACTACTGGGGTCACGTCTTGCCGGGACTTCTCGTCACGGGACTCGGGCTTGGGCTGATCTTTGCCCCGGCGATCGCGAGCGCTACCTCGGGGGTGGCACCGGACGACGCGGGTGCGGCGTCGGCGACCGTCAATACCTTTCAGCAGATCGGCGGCTCGATTGGCACGGCGCTGCTGAACACCATCGCTGTGACCGTCACGCTGCGCGCGTTGCCTCACCGCTCAGCCGTTCTCAGTACCTCGCGGCTGGCGCACGCCGTCGTCCACGGGTATTCAGTCGCGTTTTGGTGGGCGGCAGTGTTCTTTGGCCTCGGGGCCGTCATCTCACTGATCATGTTGGAGTCGGGTCCCACTCAGAGCGACCCGGCTCTCGTGGAGATGAAGAGCTAGATCAACGGCCAGGGATACGGCGGCCAGTCGGCGTCCTGGTCGGGTTCGGGGTACAGCGCGTTTTCGACGAGACCGTGAGCGCGTAACTGGGCCAGAGCGAGTTCACTCGGATTGAGCCAGGTCGCGACCGCGCCCACGTCACCCTTGGCAAAGTGATCGATGCGCTCGAGCAGGTGCGGCTCCACCTCCATGCCGGCGTACTCCCAGATGACGGTGCGCAACTTGTCTTCTTCGTGGAAGCACAGTCCGTTGTCGATCGCCCAGAGGCGATCGTTGTCGTAGAGGACGTGACCCGACTTGCGATCCGCGTTGTTCGCCACGACGTCAAAGGCCGCCAGGCGCGCGAACCAGTGGTGAAACTCGCTGCGCTCGCGCAGAGTGAAGTAGTGGTCTTCTTGGTTGTCGTCGACCCACCACTGCAGCGAACCCGGCCCGAAGGGCGCGTCGTCGCGACCCACGGTGGTGGGCACGAGATCGGTGCCGAGCTGCACGTCGAGTTCGAAGGCCGCGACCTCGCGGCGCCACAGGCCGTCGGGAAAGTCCCAGAGAGGCCGTTCGCCCGCCTCGGACTTGTAGCAGGCCAGCCCACTCAGGTCACCGAAAGACACGCTGACGAGCAGTGCGTGGTTCGACGATCCCGCTACTCGACCTTCGACGGCGATCTCGCCGTGGGCCAAAAGCGCGCGCTGTTCGTCCCGCTCCACGGTTAGCGAATCGGGGCGCGGTGTCCGTTGGTGCGCGGACAGTCATGGCCCTGGGGGTCTAGGGGACCACCGCACAGCGGGCAGAGCGGTCGTCCCGCTTCGACGAGACGGGCGATGGCGATGGCGAGGCCCCCGGCCCACTCGCGCGAGAGCCGCACCGTGAGCGAGGAGTCCTCTTCGACCGATTCAATCGAGATGTCGATGGTCTTGGCTTCGTCGTCGACCGAGACCGCAATGTCGCCCGCGACGAAGTCACTCTCATACTCAGGCTCAAGGGCGAAGTCCTCGGGCAGGTGACCGGGTCGTCCCAGTTCGATCAACACGTGGCCGATCCACTCCGCCAGGGCGGCCAGTTGCATCTTTTCGCACTTGACAATGACGAGCCGACGACCTTCGCGCACTTGGAACAGGAAGAGGCGATTGCCCACTTCGCCGCGCACTCCCACCATGACTTTGTCGGGATCGGAAAAGACGTAGTTCATGAGGGCCTCAGTTCGGCCAAGGAACCGGTGTTGTTCACGCACAGCACGATGGGCGTGCCGCCGCTGAAGGTGACCGCACTGAGAGAGCACGGGGAGATCACCGTGCGCTGAAACAGGTCGAGCGGCACGCCG
>DATHNV010000078.1:0-2660 GCA_035485615.1 Acidimicrobiales bacterium | reverse complement strand
GCCATTCATGATGTCGGCTTGAAAAACGAAGGGAGTAAGGATCTTGACCCCCATCGCTTGGAGAAGATAGTCAGCGACCGGTTCGGTCACCGCGACGGACGTGTGGGCGTGGTGCTGCTTGAACGCGGCGATGGCACTGAGCCACGGCTGGAGCGACGCGTCGAATGTCGCCAAGTTGGCTTTGAAGTACGTAGCGTGAGTGGGGGCGAGTTTGTCGAGGGCCTTGACCATGGCTTTGGCGACGGCGGGCATCGTGGTGGGCTTGTACCACAGGTGCGGATTCGACGTATCGGTCGCCAGACCCAGCACGTCTTGGACCACGATGACCTTGCGCTTCGCGTTAGGCGCGGCCGCTTCGATGTTGTTCATGAAGCTGTCGTATCCCACCCCGTTCTGCACGATGAGTTGGGCGTTCGCCACCTCCTCGGCGACACTCGCGCTCGCCTCAAACGTGTGGGGGTCGGTGTTGGGGTTGTTCAAGATCGATGAGACCGACACATATTTCCCGCCAATCTGACTCAGGACATTGGCGTACTCATTCTCTGCCCCGATCGCGACGATCACGTGGGACGAACTCGCCCCAGAAGGGCCCGCCACCAGGGATCCGAGCGACACGATGAGTGCGGCCACGCTGGCGGTGAAGATTCCGTTCAATGAGCGTCGGTTCATCTTTCCAGCGTAGAATGAGACTGAGTCTCATTACAACTGAGACGGTTCGAGAGGAGACCGAGGTGAACACCGCTGCTGGGACACACCACCCCGCCGACGCATCGCACTCGGACCTGCACGAACTGGTGGAGGTTCACCTACACCGAATTGACCAGCGCTACACCGCGGGTCGCCAGGCGGTCGTGGAACTTCTCGCCACCAGTGGTCGGCCCCTCAGCATCTCAGACATCGCCCGGGCGATTCCCGATGTCCCACGCAGCTCGGCCTATCGACACTTGTCGGATCTCCAAGACGCCGGCGTCGTGCGACGCATCGCGGCCAACGACGAGTTCGCGCGTTTCGAACTGGCCGAAGACCTCACCCACCATCACCACCACCTGTTGTGTTCGTTGTGCGGACGAGTGATCGACGTGACGCCCACGAGCGACTTTGAGCGTACGGTGAGCGCCATGGTGGATGAGCTCACCCGCCAACAGGGCTTTCGGGCGACCTCGCACGCCCTCGACGTGATTGGACACTGCGCCTCGTGCCACGAGAACTAATCCTGATCGCCGAGCAGCGCGGGCCACTCACGGTCTATCCCGCGCAGAACCTGGCCGCGATCGGTGTCGACGCCTTCGTCACGGACCGCTTTGGCGGGGTTAGCACCGGTCCGTACGACTCACTCAATCTGGGTGAGCACGTCGGCGACCGCCCGGATCACGTGATCGAGAACCGTTCGCGCGTGGCCCGCGCGGCCGGCGTGGAGCTCGACCACTTCATCACCGTTCGCCAAGTGCACGGCGATCGCGTCATCGATGCCGCGCGCGTGTTACCGGGCGCCGAAGCCGATGCCCTGGTGAGCGAGGATCCCACTCTGGCGGTCGCCATGTTCGTCGCGGACTGTCTTCCCCTCGTTCTCGCCGATGAGTCGACGGGCAAGATCGCGGTCGTGCACGCGGGCTGGCGCGGGCTGGCGGCGGGAGTAATCGCCCGCACGTTGGACGAACTCTCGCCCACCGATACGCACGCATTCATCGGGCCTTCAATCTCCAAGGAGGCCTACCAGGTCGGCCCCGAGGTCGCGGGAGCCTTCGCCCACATCGATGGTGCCCTGTTCGCCGACGGTGGGGATCGCTCACGACTCGACCTTCGCCACGTCGCGACTCAGCAACTGATCGACGCCGGTGTCCCAGAGGATCGCATCGCACTGAGCCGCGAGGTGACCGACGGTGGTGCGGTGTTCTTTAGCGATCGCGCACAACGACCCTGCGGGCGCTTTTCCGTGGTGGCGAGACGAGCCGTAGCATGAAGTCGGCCATGAGCGAGACGATTACTCCACGGCGAGCCGAGTTGTTCCGCTACGTCGGACTCGATCTGGACCAGACGACGGTGCGTGGCACGTTCGAGGTGGATGGACGCAACTTTTCGGAAACCGTGGAGTTCGAGGGCGTCGGAAATCTCGACACACCAGCCGTGCGCTCCGTCGCCGAACTGTGGTTCCTCGTCGCGGGGCTCTCGTACTACAAGACTGGTGCCGCTCGGCGTATCGACGTGGGCTCGACACCGCTGGGTTCCGCCGGACGTCGCCTGCTCGAGGCGGCCCTGCGAGACGGCCTGGGTGAGTTCTCCTATCACAACGACCTGCCCCTAGATGACGTCACGATCGAGGGAGGTGACTCCGTCGCCGAGGCGCCGATCACCCTTGATCCGCGCCGCGTCCTCGTACCCTTTGGCGGCGGCATCGACTCGGTCGTGACGGTGGAGTCGCTCTCATCGGACCTCGAGATATCGCTCTTCATCGTGAGTCCCTCGACTGGTCGCTTCGCGCCGCTGGAAGCAACCGCCGCCAAGACCGGATTACCGGTTGTGCGCGCCACCCGTCACCTGGATAGCCAGCTCCTCAGTGGTGAGGACTCGTTCTTCCACGGCCACGTCCCGGTGACCGCGATGATCACGTTGCTGTGCGCCATGGCGGCAGTGGCCTCCGGGCGGGGCGGCGTGGTGATGAG
>DATHNV010000077.1:0-4029 GCA_035485615.1 Acidimicrobiales bacterium | reverse complement strand
ACCCCGTGGGGTTCCACTGCGCTCGCCTGGACTTCCTTCATCGTGCGGCCATTCGCGAGGCACGTGTCGCCGGCGAGGCGCGTGTCGAGGGCGCGAAACAGGCTGGGAAAACCACCCGCGGCGTCGAGGTCTTCTAAGAGCGCAGTGCCCGACGGTTCGACGTCGACGAGCACGGGCGTGGCGCGCGAGATCCGATCGACGTCGTCCAAACTGAGCGGATATCCCAATCGACGAGCCATCGCCGTTAGGTGGATGACCGCGTTCGTCGAGCCGCCGATGGCACTGAGAACGACGAGCGCATTTTCAATTGCGTCGGGGGAGATTTGGGTCGTGACCGACGAGTGGGTGAGAGCGAGGGCGACGATGCGCTCGCCCACGTGTCGCGCGATCGTCGCGTGTCGACCGTCGCCCGCCGGGATTGATGTCGAGCCCGGCCAGGCCAGTCCGAGCGACTCGGCCAACGCGCCCATCGTGGAGGCGGTGCCCATGGTGTTGCACGTGCCCTTGCCCAGGGTGAGGGCAGATTCGAGTTTCGCCCAGCGCTCGTCGGAGAGCTCGCCGGCGCGGCGCTGATCCCATAGGCGCCACAGGTCGGTTCCGGTACCGATGCGCCGTCCTTCGAAGTACGCCACCGGACGGGGTCCCGAGACCAACATCAACGTGGGCAGATTCGTACTGAAGGCGCCCATGAGCGCGCCCGGCACTGACTTGTCGCACGCGGCGAGCACGACGACTGCATCGAGTGGCTGGCTGCGCAGTGACTCTTCGAGTTCCATCGCGACCAAGTTGCGATACAGCATGGAAGAGGGCTTCATGAGATCTTCGCCAAGTGACATGACGGGAAACTCCACCGCGATGCCGCCCGCTTTGTTGATGCTCTCTTTTAGGGGAGCGACCAAGTCGGCGAGCGGCTGGTTGCAGGGATTGAGGTCACTCGATGAGTTAGCGATCCCGATGATTGGTCGTCCGCCCTCAGCGTCGACACTGGCGCCTCCCATGCGTAACGCGACGCGGCTATCGAGGGCGACTTCGTCGTCGCCCCGTACCCAGCGGTCGCTGCGCAAGGTCATGGCTCCGGCACTCCAATGCCCTCGGCCCCGGGTTTGGAGATGGTGAGATCCAGGGCGGAGTCGTCCAGCCACTCGAGGGCCAACTGCGCGCGACGAACTTTCTCGCGCACGTTGCCTTCGACGTCGCCGCGCAGGTGTTCGCCTGCGGGGTAGACCGGTCGCGCGTTGCGCAGACCGAACTTGGCGTACAGGGGTGCGGCCACTTCGGCGATCTCTCCCAGTTCGTTACCGCGCACGACGCCACCCATGGCGTCGGGCGCTTCGAGATACAGGTCGATCGGCGCGTCGCTGAGCGTGCGGATCTCGGCCATTTCGGCGAGCGTGATGTCGCTGGGTACATTCACGGTCGTGCCGCCCATCGCGACCAACTGACGAAAGGTCACCGGGTTCGACGGGGCCAGAACCGCCGAGATCTTCCAGACGATGTTGTTGGGCAACTCACCGTCGTTGACCATGGAGCACACCAGCTCCAAGAGCCCGGTGTCGGCGATGAGGAACCCCCGGATGCCCTGATCCACCGCGCGCAAGACATCTTCGATGGCGTAGCGCAGTTGGTGGTACCCGCGCAGTCGACCGAGCAGGATCTGACCCTCCGGGGCCTTAACGGCCCCGCCGACTCCGTACTCTTCGCGCGGTCCGACGAAGAGGTTGACTTCGAGGCCTTCGTCGGCCCCGATCTGGGCCATCTCGGCGAGCTCGGACTTGGAGAGCAACATCGCCCCGCTGCCTTGGGATGCGCGGTGGATGGGGACTTTGCGCTCGCGGGCCTCATCGACGACGGCCTTGAGCGCTCCCGGGTTTTCCACGCTCGGTATCTCGACACGAAAGTGAGCCCCGTCGGGAAAACGGGCCGCGCTCGGAGTCGGGGCCGACGACAGTGCGCCGACGCGACGTGACAGAGCGTCTGATCCTCGAGGACTGCCCGCACCACTCTTCATGTTGGTCCCTTCTTCTCGACTACACGACTTTTACGGCGCTGCGCAGCGAGCCGCGCGCACCTTCGACGACCGGCCACCCCGGCGTTGCACTGAGGAGTTCAAAGCCCTCGTCACCGACGAGGTACGTCTCTTCGATCTTGGCCCCACCGCCGAGGCTGGGGTTCCAGGCGATGGCGGTGTCACGACGACGAACGAGCGACCAGAACGGCGAGTCGATCTGAGTGGGCACGATCTCGAACTCTCGCTGCTCAAAGCCAATCGGTCCACCCTGAAAGTGTTCGCGCCACGCGCCGGGGTAGCCGGCCGTTTCGTAGGCGTCGGCGAGCGCGACCACGGTATCGCCCCAGGATCCCCCCGGAAGTGATGCCTCGAGCACCGCGTCGAAGACGGCCCCGAGGGTCTTGGTGAGCGCGACGATCTCGTCACCGGCGTCGCGCACGGCAAGTCGCGTAGCCGCCACATGCAACCCACCGCGCCGAGCCACCACCACCGCCATCATGGCGTCGCGGACAACCTCCCCAATGGCCAGGGGATGGCGGAAGCTGCGCAGCCGACCGTCTCCGCCCACGATCAAGCACACGGCGTGGGCTCCCGCCGATTCGAGAACGGCGCTGATCGCGGCCGCGCTGTCAAAGTCCGTGCTGGTGCCGGGGCGCCAGGCGTCAATGCCGGCGCCGAGGGCGGCGCCCACCACGGCCCCGAGATCGCGCAGGTCGTCTTGCTCGGGCTCACTCAAAGCGAGGCGAGCGCTGATCAACGCAACCCGTACGTCATCGCCGATGTACTCGACGTCGCTCAGCAACTCACTCAGTGACGTGCCCGCGTACTCGGTGGCGAGAGATCGTCGAGCGGTCTCGTCAAACCACGGAGCGCTCACGACGTCCCAGCCCATCTCTCTCACGCCAAAGTCGGCTTCGAGGCGCGGTGCTTCGATCTCACTGGTGATGAGCACACGACCTGCGTCGCAGTCGAGCGTCCATACCGGGTCACTGCCGGCGCTGAGATCGATGGGGTCCGATAGTCCACCCGTGCGCCAGTTCACTGACCCCGGGGTGGTGAGAAGAAGAGGTCGTCCCCCTTGGAGCGCTCGTATCTCGTTCACCACGCGTTCGGCCTCTTGAGCGCGCAGAATCGCGCGAGCGAGCCTGTTCGGCTCTACAGAACGGGTGTCGGAATTGATACTTGCATCCAAGCACGTGACCCGAGCACCGTCAAGTTACGGACCCCACATTTGTTCGCATATCCGTATAGTGTTCTGATGTGCCGAACAATGGATACCTCACCGACAGTCGCTATCAAGTCCAATCGGTGGCGCGCGCGGCGCACCTGCTCAATGAGATCGCTGATCACGGCGCGGGAGGGCTGAGCGTTACCGAGATCGCTGATCGCCTCGGAGTCGCCAAAAGCACCGCGCTCTCGCTCGCGCGTACTCTCGCCGCCGCCGGACTACTGCGAAACGTTGATCCGGGACCCCGGTACGTACTGGGTCTCAATCTCTTGCGACTCGGGGATCTCGTCGGCCAGCAGACGTCGATCGCCGAACTCGCCCTCCCGACGTTGCGCGATCTGTCCTCCATTACCGGCATGACGGCCCGTCTTGCGACGAACCAGTCGGGCTATCCGGTTTTCCTCGAGCGCATCGACGGCGAAGGATCGATTCGCTTTCACGCGCCGCTCGGACAGCGAGAGCAGCCCCACGCGACCGCCGCCGGCAAAGCGATATTGGCGTATCTCTTAGAGGATGAAGTTCGCCGTGTCCTGAGCGAAGCCGGCATGCCGCGCTACACGCCAAAAACATTGACCGATGTCGACACGCTGTTGGTCGAGCTCGAGCGCGTTCGCAGCGAAGGGTATGCCCTCGACGACGAAGAAGAGGCCGAGGGAGTGTTCTGTGTGGGTGCCGCGGTCTTCGATCATCAGGGCGTGTGTGTGGGAGCACTCAGCGTCACCGGTCTCAAGGTGGACGTCCCACTGCGCGAAGTGCGCCAACTCGGTCTGACCGTTCGCGATCACGCCGATCG
>DATHNV010000076.1:0-2163 GCA_035485615.1 Acidimicrobiales bacterium | reverse complement strand
CGAGTGACGCGGCTCCGTCCTCACCGGCAAACCCCGCCGAGGCCAGCACCGACACGCCCCCGATGCCGTCTCGCCCCGTGCGCGAGCCCAACAGCACGGCGAGGTTTCCCACCCCTGAGGCCACGCCCAGCACAAGGCGCTCGGTGGGCAGAGCGCCGACGCACAGCACGTTGACCAGGGGATTCCCGGCGTAGCAGTCGTCGAAGGTGAGCTCGCCACCGATCGTGGGCACGCCAACAGAGTTGCCGTATCCCGAGATGCCCGCGACCACGCCCTCCAAGAGCCAGCGCTGGCGCGCGTCGTTCAGTTGGCCAAAGAAGAGCGGGTCCATCACCGCGAGTGGACGAGCACCCATCGTGAAGACGTCGCGCAGGATGCCGCCCACGCCCGTTGCCGCCCCCTGATACGGCTCGATCGCCGACGGGTGGTTGTGGCTTTCGATGCGGATCGCGACCGCGATGCCGTCTCCGGCGTCGATCACGCCCGCGTTCTCGCCCGGTCCCACGAGTACGTGTGCGCCGGACGTGGGAAGTCGGCGCAGGTGCAGTCGTGAGGACTTATAGGAACAGTGCTCGGACCACATCACCCCGAACAGGGCTAGCTCCAGGTGATTGGGCTCGCGTGCGAGAACGCGGTTGATCTGGTCGTACTCGTCGTCGCTCAACCCGAGAGCTCCGTGCAGGCTCTGGGGGGAAATCACGCACCAAAACTACCCGGCGAAAGGGCCTGCTCTAGCGCGAAAGGGTGGCGAGAGAGGTTGCGACAAAACTCTCGAGCAGGATACGTCCGTCCTCGCTGCCCAAGAGCGTCGACATCGCGCGCTCGGGGTGCGGCATAAGGCCCACCACATTGCCGCCCTCGTTCGCGATGCCGGCGATGTCGCCGCGCGATCCGTTGGGATTGTCTTTGTACGTGAGCACGATGCGGTTGTGAGTGACGAGTTCGTCGTAGGTCGGATCGTCACAGATGTAGGAACCCGAGAAGTGGTTGATGGGGATGATCAGTTCATCACCCAATACGGCGCGCGACGTCAGTACTGACGTCGTAGAGGAGACCACCAGTGTCGTGGGCTGGCACAAGAAGGCCAATCCTCGGTTCTTCTGCAATGCTCCCGGTAGCAGCCCCGCTTCGGTCAGCACTTGGAATCCGTTGCAGATGCCCAGCACCGAGCCACCGTCCTCGGCGAAACGTCGCACCGCATCCATCACCGGTGAAAAGCGGGCCAGCGCCCCGGGGCGCAGGTAGTCACCGTGGGCAAATCCGCCCGGCAAGATGACCCCGTCGAAGCCCGACAGGTCGGTCGTCGAGTGCCAGACGAGCTCGGCCTGCGCACCCAAGCTGGCGACACCGTTCAGCGCGTCGTACTCGCAGTTCGACCCGGGAAAGACAACCACGCCGATGCGCGTCACGACAGCGACACCTCGCCGAGTCGCACGTGCGCGTCTTCGATCACGGGATTCGACAGCAGCCGCTCCGCGAGCGCCGTTGCCTTGTTCAAGGCATCTTTTTCATTGGTGGCTTCGATGTTCATGCGGAAAGACTTGCCCGCCTTCACGTCGCTCACGCCCGTAAAACCCAAGGCGGGTAAGGCTTTTTCGATGGTCGCGCCCTCGGGATCGGCGATGCCGGCGCGCAACGTCACGTCGACGATAACGAAGTAGTTCACTACGAAAAACCGTACCATTCGTTCAGTGAGCGACCAGTTACGCGCTCGTAGGCGCTGACGTAGCGATCCGAGGTTTCCGCCACGATCTCCTCGGGCACCGAAGGTGGCGGCGGCGTGCGGTCCCATCCGAGTGCGTTCAACCAGTCGCGAAAGGGCTGCTTGTCAAAACTCGGTGGCACCTCTCCGGGACGCACGGCTGCAGCCGGCCAGATCCTCGATGAGTCGGGGGTGAGCACCTCATCACACACACAAAGCTGTCCGTCGACGTATCCCAGTTCGAACTTGGTGTCCGCCAGAACGAGTCCTTCGTTCGCCAGTCTCTCTTGTGCTCGGGTGAACAGCGACAGACAGATCGCTCGGGCCTCGTCCAACGCCTCACTCCCCACGATCTCCGCGGCACTCGCCAGGTCGATGTTGAGATCGTGTCCACTCTCCGCCTTGGTTGACGGAGTGAAGATCGGCTCGGGGAACGGATCGGTCAGTCGCATCCCGGCGGG
>DATHNV010000075.1:0-2159 GCA_035485615.1 Acidimicrobiales bacterium | reverse complement strand
TGTCTGAACATCGTCACGCACCACCGGCCTCGAGCCTGCGGCCCGTCGTCATCGCTCTGTGCTTGATCGCCGGCTTCTTCGTCGCCGAGATCATCTGTGCGATCCTGGGCTCGTCACTCGTTCTCTTCGCAGACGCCGGACACATGATTACCGACGTCTTGGCTCTGGCGATGAGCGCGTGGGCGCTGCGCCTCGCGCGTCGACCACCCGAGGAGCGCTGGACGTACGGCCTGCGGCGCGCCGAGATCGTGAGCGCCGCTCTCAACGGCATCACGCTGGTCGCCGTAGCGCTCGTCATCGCGGTGGAGGCCATCCAACGACTCGTCGCACCGCACCCGGTGAACGGCTCGCTCGTGCTGGTGGTCGCCCTCGTCGGGGCCGTGGTGAACATCGCCGCCTCCAGAGTGCTCGGGCACGCCGATCGCGCGAACCTCAACATTCGAGGCGCCTACCTTCACGTCCTCACCGATCTCTACGCGTTCATCGCCTCGGCCGCCGCAGGCCTCGTGATCGTCACGACGCACTGGCAACGCGCCGACGCGGTCGCCTCGCTCGTCGTCGTGGCCCTGATGGCCGGCGCCGCCTGGGGACTCTTGCGCGACGCCGGTCGCATTCTTCTCCAGGGCACTCCCCACGACCTCGATCTCCTCGACGTGCGAAACCATCTGGTGCGCGTGGAGCACGTGATCGACGTGCACGATCTGCACGCGTGGAGCGTGGCGTCGGATCTCACGACACTGTCGGCTCACGTGGTCGTCGAGAGTAACTGCTTTGACACCGGGCACGCGCCCCAAATACTCGACCAACTCCAGACCTGTCTCATGGAGCACTTTGCCGTCGAGCACGCCACGTTTCAGCTCGAACCCGCCACCCACGAATCGCACGAGGAGGGGTTACATCCCTAGCGTCAAGCGACGGCGATGGTGACGATCAGTCTTGGGGATCCGCGCAGACGCTCTGGCTGTCGCGGCGGGTGGCGCTCGCCTGGTTGGGGGTAAAGAACCCATTCACCAGGTGCCAGAACGAACACGATCGATCGTTCATGAGGTGGCTACTCGCGGGGTTCGTGACCCGAAGGACGCCGGGGCACTCATCGGCGACCGCGTTCCAGATCGTCTTGCCACCGTGGGCGACTCTCACGTACAGCAGCGCGGAGTCCTCCATGCAGACGGGATTGCCGCCCTCGGGGCTCAGGCTCTCGATCGCCGCGCGCAACTCCAGGGCTTGATAGGCCGACAGCGTCACCGTCGACGGGTTGCTCGAGCCGTGCACGAGGGACGTCACGCCAAAGCCCGTCACGGTGACGGTCCCGGTCACCGGCATGACGACCGGGGTGGCGGGGCGAGAGGTCGCCCAGGCGGGCAGAGAGAACAGACCACCGGCGCCCACCGCGATCGCGAGAACGGCGCCCAGAGACTTCACTCGTTGTTTCATGACTACGTAGTGTCCTACTCGGCGAGGTTCTTTCACGTGATCCACGAACTCCAAAGATATGATCAGGCTCCTGATGGCGCAGAGAATGCCCGAATATAGCGAACTGCCCGAGCGAAGCCAGGTCGTTCACCAGCACTTACGTGCTGCGGGTCTCACCCCTTCGATCCATGAGCTACCCGACTCCACCAGGACCGCGCGCGAAGCCGCCAGTGCGCTCGGCTGTGACGTTGGCGCTATCGCGAGCAGCCTGATTTTTCTCGCCGAGGGCGAGCCTCTGCTCGTGATGACCAGTGGTCGACACCGCGTCGATACGGACATTCTCGCATCGACTCTGGGGGTGAGTTCGATGGCGATGGCCCCGGCTGCACGCGTTCGCGACGTCACCGGCCAAGCAATCGGCGGCGTCGCCCCGGTGGGTCATCCGACGCCCGTTCGCACAGTGGTCGATGAGTCACTTCGCGACTACCCAACGATCTGGGCGGCGGCTGGAACACCGCACACGGTCTTTGCCCTGACCTACGACGAACTCATCGCGCTGACGAACGGCACTCCGGTCGTGGTGGCCGAGGACTGAGCGGCACAAGGTTTCCGAACCGATCGATGGGCTACAGGGCGTGGCGAAAGTCGAGCCAGAGCGACCACGGCTCAATCGATCCCACTGTCAGTAGCTGCTCGTGCGCCCAGGGGTCTTCGCCCAGGCGCCGGCGAATCTCGTCTTCGCTGTC
>DATHNV010000074.1:0-5274 GCA_035485615.1 Acidimicrobiales bacterium | reverse complement strand
CTCGACAACGACAACAACTACTGCTGCCTCCTAAGGTCTTTGCCGTAACCCGAATCGGCACTCTCAAGGGGCCCGACGCGACGTAGCGTACGAGTACCTGGAACGGAGAACTATGGCCTACCGCGAAGAACTGCTCGAACTGCCCGATGGACGGACGCTGGAAGTAGCGACGATGGGTGAGCCCTCGGGTGCCACCATCTTCTTTCACCACGGCACGCCCGGGACCACGCGAACGGTGAAGTCGTTGTCCGGGCTCTCGGACTTCGGTGACTTTTTTCTCGTGACCACGTCGCGGCCGGGCTACGGTGCGTCGTCGCGACAAGAGGGTCGTTCGATCGCGTCGGTGATCCCTGACGTCAACGCCGCCTTGGATCACGCGGGACGTGACGAGTATGTCGCGCTTGGTTGGTCGGGCGGTGGCCCACACGCGCTGGCGAGCGCCGCACTCGATCCGCGATGCCAGGCCGCGGTCACCCTCGCCAGCGTCGCACCGGCCGACGTCGACTTCGACTGGACCGAGGGCATGGGTCCCGAGAACCTGGAGGAGTTCGCACTCGCCAAGCAAGGCGGTCCCGCGTACGAGGAGTTGATGGCCGCCACGGGTGAGTTCATGGGTGCGGCGACCAAGGACAACATTATTGAGATGATTGCCGGTCTCTTGAGCGAACCCGATCGAGACGCACTCGCCGATGACGAGACCCGAGAGCTCTTCGTGGACGGTCTGCGATACGGATTCGCGAACGACTGGCGGGGCTACCTCGACGACAACGTGGCCTTGTTGGCGCCGTGGGGCTTCGACGTCGGTGACATCACCAAACCCGTTCATCTCTTCTACGGCGGCGAGGATCTCATGGCTCCCGCGGCCCACGGGAGGTGGTTGGCGGCGCACATCGTAAACGCGAGTGTCACGGAGCGCCCCGACGAGGGACACCTGTCGATCTTCCTGAATCACCTTGACGAAGTGGCGTCTGCCCTGACGGCACCGTGAGGACCTGATCATGACTCGAATTGGGAATCTCTATGGTCCGGACGCCACGTTCCTCGGCGTGCCCGCCGTTGATCCCGATGACGTCGACGAGTGGTCGAAGGCGGCCGCCGTCGTCATCGGTGCGCCCTTTGACGGTGGCACCTCGCATCGACCCGGCGCGCGCTTCGGCCCCCAGGCGATTCGCACCACCGACTACCTCCCGCACGATGGCCTGCGTCCCTCTCTGGCGCTCGGTCTCGACCCGCTCACGGAACTGCGCGTCGTGGACTTGGGCGACGTCGAGATGCCCTCGGGCGAGACCGAGCGATCACTCGGGCTGCTCGAGGACCGCGTCGCCATGGTGGCGCGCCACCACGTGATTCCGATCATCCTGGGCGGCGATCACACGATCGCCCTGCCCGACGTCACCGGAGTCGCCCACCACGTTGGTTTCGGGCGAGTATCGGTGATCCATTTCGACGCCCACGCCGATACCGGCAACACGCAACTGGGTTCTCTCTACGGACACGGCACACCGATGCGTCGGCTGATCGAATCCGGGGCGTGTCGGGGAGATCGATTCATTCAGATCGGCCTGCGCGGCTACTGGCCCGAGCCCGAGACGTTGGACTGGATGGCCGCCCAACACATGCGCTCATTCGAGATGAGTGAGATCGTCGCGCGCGGCCTCGACGAGGTGCTCAGCGAGGCCCTTGCGCTCTCGATGGACGACTGCGACGCCGTCTTTCTCTCCATCGACGTCGACGTCGTAGATCCCGGATCAGCGCCCGGCACGGGTACACCCGAGCCCGGGGGACTCTCGAGTCGAGCGTTGCTCGATGCGGTGCGCCGTATCGCCATGAGCGTGCCGATCGCGGGAATGGACGTCGTCGAGGTCGCCCCGCCGTACGACCACGCCGAGATCACGGCGTACCTCGCGAATCGCGTGGTGCTCGAAGCCCTGGGCGGCATCGCCTGGCGCGTGAACCAGTCACTCGGACGCGACGTGCGCAACCCGAGTGATCCCCTGCTCGATCGATAGGCCGCTGCTCGGTGGGCGACGTCGAAGGTAGCGTCGGCGCGTGAGTCCAACTCGTGTGCGCATGGTGGCGCGCGATCCGCACGAGGCCAATCGAGCCTCGACGCCCTTAGAGATGTTCTTCGACCTGACCTTTGTGGTCGCGGTCGCCGCGGCCAGCACCGCCTTCGAGCAGGGTCTGCGCGACGGGGACGCGCACCGCGTGCTCGTCACCTTTCCCCTGCTCTTCTTTGGCATCTGGTGGGCGTGGATGAACTTCACCTGGTTCGCCTCGGCCTACGACGTGGACGACCTTCTTTATCGGCTGGCCGTCCTAGTGCAGATGACCGGTGTTCTCATCTTCGCCGCCGGCATCCCTCGAGCGATGTCGCACTGGGACTTCGGGCTCACGGTGCTGGGGTACGTGGTGATGAGACTCGCGATGGTCGCGCTGTGGATTCGTGCCGCGGTTTCGGACGCGCCCGGTCGGCGTACCGCGATCCGCTACGCCGTGGGCATCGCGGTGGTGCAGGTCGGCTGGTCCGTGTCGCTCGAGGTGCCCGTGAGCGCTCGTGCGCCGCTGTTCATTGCGCTGGGGATCGCCGAGCTCGTGGTGCCGATCTACGCCGAGACCGCGGGACGCACGTCCTGGCATCCGCGTCACATCGCCGAGCGTCTGGGTCTCTTCACCAACATCGTGCTCGGCGAGGCGCTGCTGGCCGCGTCACTGGGCTTGCGCACCGCCCTGACGCAACGCGCGTCACTGCACGAACTTCTGCCGGTCGTGATCGGGGGTCTGCTCAGCGTTTTTTCGATGTGGTGGATCTACTTCGACCTGCCCAGTGAGGCGATCGCTGAGAGTGTGCATGACCGCTTTTCGCGCAGCCTCGCGGGGGCCTTTGGTTGGGGCTATGGCCACTACTTGGTGTTCGCGAGCGTGGCCGCGACGGGCGCGAGTCTCAGTCTGGCCATCTATCAGGCACGCGGCTCGAGCCACCTCACGAACCTCGAGGCGGGATTCGTCGAGACGGTGCCTGTGGCTCTCTACGTCTTGTCGGTCTGGTTCTTGCATCGAACCTACAAACCCAAAGGACGCTGGCGCGACCTGGCTCCGCCACTCGCGGTTGCCTTCATCGTCGCGTCGAGCACACTGCCCCAGCCCGAACTCGCAACAGGCATCGTGATGGTCGTGCTCCTCGCGAGCAGCATCATTGTGGCGCGCCGTAGCGCCCAACGCGCCACGATCGTGACGAGCGCGGTCTAGTCTCGCATCGACTCCAGGATCTCGTTCACCATCTCGTCGGTGGTGTTCGGGTGTAAGAACGCGATGCGTCCCACGGTCTCGCCCTCCCACTTGGTGGGCGTGACGAAGGCGATCTGGCGAGCCAGCAGGTCCTGGCTCCAGCGGTTGTAGTGCTCGGCGTCCCAGCCCAGACGGCGAAACAGCACGATCGAGAGGCTCGACGGTCGCACCATCTCGAGGTAGTCGCTGTCGTCAATGAGTCGCTGGGTGCGCTGGGCCAGGTCGATGGCGACTTGGACGGCCGACTCGTACGCGGCCGAGCCGTTGGTGACCAGGGAGAACCAGAAGGGCAGGCCCCGCGCCCGCCGCGAGAGATGAATACCGAAGTCCGAGGGGTTCCACTCGTAGTTCGCGTCGTCGCTGTCGTGCAGGACGTCGAGGTAGCTGGCCTGCTGGGCGAGGACCTTGCGCGCCACGGTCGGGTTGCGGTAGATGAGAGCGCAGCAGTCCAGCGGCGCGAAGAGCCACTTGTGAGGATCCACGATGAAGCTGTCCGCGTGGCGGATGCCCGACATGAGGTGACGATGCGTCGAGGAAAAGATGGCCGCCCCGCCGTAGGCGCCGTCGACGTGGAACCACAGGTCGTGCTCGCGCGCGTAGCGCCCGAGCCCTTCGAGGTCATCGACGATGCCCGCGTTCGTGGTGCCCGCCGTGGCGGCGATGCCGATCACGGTCTCGGGGTTCGGGTCGTTCGCGAGTGCGGCCTCGAGCGCGGACAGCGTGAAGCGGTGATCCTCGCTCTCGACGATCAGCGCCTCGACGTCGAGGACGTGCAGGGCCTTGCCCACGCTCGAGTGCGCGTCGCTCGAGATAGCGAAGCGCACGCGGTGCGGATCGAGCTCGGGATGCTTGGCCCGACCGACGTCGCGGCCCACCGTCAGGCTCGAGAGGTTGCCGATCGACCCGCCCGAGACGAAGGCGCCGCCGGACGCTTCGGGCAGACCGGCGGTGTCGGCGAGAAAGGAGAGGGCTTGATTCTCGGCCACCACCACACCGCTCGACTCGAGCCAACTCGTTCCGTTGAGTCCCGAGCACGCGACCACCATGTCAAAGAGCAGTGAGCTCTTCGTGGGCGCGTTGGGGATGAAGGCCAAGAAGCCGGGCGAGTCGATCGACACCACGGCGGGCGCGAGAGTCTCTTTGAAGAACTCGAGTATCTCGTCGGGCTTGCGACCTTCGGGTCGGATCAATCCGGCGAGCGCGTCCGCGGGAATCTCCATCTGACTGCCGTAGTCGAGTGGTACCGGCGACATCGAGAGGCGCTCGCGACAGTAGTCAAAGACCGCTTCGGCCAAGTCCGCGTCGTACTCAAACATCTGGTGCCCCATTGCACTCCTTTTCGCGATTGGTCCCTCGCTATCGTACGGCCTCAAACGAAGTCCAACGTCTCGTCGCTCAGGGCCTGATCACCGCTCTACTAACATCCCGTCATGACACCGGACCGCGTGGGCTATCTCGGGCCCCAAGGCTCATTTTCCCACGAGGCGGTCACCACCCTGGAGGGTCGCGACGCGATCTCCTACGCCTCGATCGAGGACCTGCTGGCGGCCGTGGCCGACGCCAGCGTCGAACTGGGCCTCGTGCCGATTGAGAACGCGCTCGAGGGCACGGTCTCGGCCACCATCGACGGACTCGTCTTTGCCCACGACCTGGTCATTCTCCAAGAGATCGTCTTGCCGATTCACCTCCATCTGCTGGCTCGCCCCGGTGTCGCGCTCGGCGACATCAAGAGCGTGCGTAGCTACGTGCACGCGCTCGCCCAGGTCCGCGGGTTCCTCCACCAGCACGGCTTGGACTCCGTACAGACCACTTCGACCTCCCAGGCCGCCGCGGACGTCGCGGACTCCAGCGAGCTGTGGGCGGCCGTGGGTTCGGCACTGGCCGGTGAGCTTTTCGGACTCGAGGTCGTGGTGCCCGATATCGAGGATCACCCCGAGAACGCGACGCGCTTCGTGCTGGTCGGGCGCGACATGGTCGCCGCCCCCA
>DATHNV010000073.1:0-3042 GCA_035485615.1 Acidimicrobiales bacterium | reverse complement strand
CACCACGCGGAGTCGACCGATCATCAACACCCGTGACGAGCCCCACGCCGACCCCGAGAAGTTCCGTCGGCTCCACGTCATCGTGGGCGACTCCAACATGAGCGAGACGCCACGTTCCTCAAGTTGGGGACGGCGTCGGTCGTCCTGGCCATGATCGAAGACAACATCGTCCAGCTGCGCGACTACACGATGGCGTCACCCATTAACGCCCTACGCGATATCTCCTATGACCTGTGGAGCAAAGAGCCGGTCAAGCTGATGAACGGACGCGACCTGACCGCGCTCGAGATCCAAGAGGACCTGTGTGAGCGTGCAGAAAAGTTCGTCGAGGTGCGCGACGTGCCGCCCGACCAGGTCCAAGCGGTGCGCATGTGGCGCGAAGTCATCGAGCAGTATCGCAGCGACCCCATGGGTCTCGCGGATCGCGTCGACTGGATCGCCAAACTGCAGATCATCGATCGCGAACGAGAGCGCAACGGTGTCGATCTGGGAGACCCGAAGATCGCTCTCATCGACTTGCTGTACCACGACACCGACTTTGATCGGGGCTTGTTCTATCGCCGAGCCGCGAAGGGTCATTTCCAGCGCATGGTGAGCGACGAACAGATCGAGCGCGCCACGTCGGTACCCCCGTCAACCACGCGCGCCCACATGCGCGGGACCTTCATTCAGGCGGCCAAGCACTGGCGTCGCGACTACACCGTCGACTGGGTGCACCTCAAGTTGAACGACGAGATGCAGCGCACGGTGCTGCTCAAAGACCCTTTTAAGAGCACGGACGAGCGGTTCCAAAAGTTGCTCGCGTCACTCGAACGCCACGGCTGAGTCGAACGGTAAAAGTTTTCGAAAAAGTGACATCCGTTCGACCAGGTGGGGCTCTAAATCTCTAACGGGGCCCGCCCTACACTGGGGGTGTGATCAGTCTCAGTCCGGTCAAACTCCTCTTTGTGGCGGCCGTCATCATTTTGCTCATGGGGCCGGACAAACTCCCCGAAATGGCTCACCGCATCGGCGCCAGCTGGCGCGCGCTCAAGCGTCTCCAGGAGCGCATGGAGTCCGAAGTTCGAGAGGCCATACCGGACCTGCCCAGTACCGGAGACATCGCGCGTATGGCCCGTAGCCCGGTTTCGCTGCTCAATCAGCTCGCCGATCGGGCCGATAGGAAGGAGGCCGCCGCTCAGTCCTCCTCGGTTGACGCGACGGAATCCCCGGTGCCCGAGGGGCCACCCCTAATCGAACCGCCCCCAAGACCAGTCACCCCGCGAAACCACGTGGAGATGCCCGCGTCTCCGCCTGACCCTTCGCTCAACTAGCCCCGCATGGCCAGACTTCGCCGCGCCGAAACAGGCATGACGCTGGGCGAGCACCTGGGCGAACTGCGCAAACGCCTCATGATCATCTTCATTTGCGTCAGTGTGATCGCGGTCCTGGCTTTCATTTTTTATTCACACTTATTAGTAATATTGCAAAATCCCTACTGCACGGCGAGTCCGGGACACTGCAAATTCCTGGTAACGAACCCACTCGACGGACTCAATCTTCGCGTGAAGATTGCCTTCTTCGCCGGATTCGTGATCTCGTCGCCGGTGATCCTCTGGCAGGCTTGGCGTTTTATCACCCCGGGACTCAAGGCGCGCGAGAAGCGCTACGCCGTGCCCTTCGTGGCGGCCTCGATCGTCTTTTTTTCCGCCGGAATGGTGCTGGCGTACTTCAGTTTCGCCCAGGCCATTCAGTGGCTCAAGGACATCGGCGGCTCGACACTGCTCACCGAGTACAACCCCAATCAGTACCTCACCTTGTTCCTCTTGATGCTGTTCATCTTTGGTATTGCCTTCTTGTTTCCGGTCGTTCTCGTCGCGCTCGAACTCATCAACGTGGTCACGCCCGCGCGATTGCTGCACAGCTGGCGCTACGCGGTCATCGGGATCACCGTGGTTGCCGCGGTCGTCACTCCGAGCAGCGACCCGCTCTCGATGTTGGCCCTCGCAGCACCTCTGGTCGCGTTCTATTTCCTCGCGATCCTTGTGGGCAAGCTGCTGCATAAGTGACCTTCCTCGACTATCGCCAGGAGTTCATCGACGGACTCGGCTTCGGACTCGACCCCTTTCAACTCGACGCCATCGAAGCCGTCGACAAGCGGGTTAATGTCCTGGTCAGCGCCCCTACAGGGTCGGGCAAGACCTTGATCGCCAACTACGCGATCGGCCGAGAACTGGACCGCGAACAGCGCACGTTCTACACCACACCCCTTAAAGCCCTCTCGAATCAGAAGTACCACGAACTATGCGAGCGATACGGAACCGAACGCGTGGGTCTGCTCACCGGCGATACGTCGATTAATCGCACCGCCCCGGTCGTCGTCATGACCACTGAGGTACTTCGCAACATGCTCCTCACCGACTCGGACCAACTCACGTCGCTGGGTCTCGTCGTTCTCGACGAGGTGCACTATCTCCAGGATCCCTACCGCGGGGGAGTGTGGGAAGAAGTGTTGATCCTCACACCCGCTCCGGTGCGTTTCGTGGCCCTGTCGGCCACGATCGGCAACGCGGACTTTCTGGGCGACTGGCTCAGCGAGGTGCGCGGTCCGACGACCGTGATCGTCGAGCGCAACCGCCCAATCGTGCTGCACAACCACATCGCCGTCATGCGTCGAGGGCAACCCAGTGCGGAGATCCACGATCTACTCGATGGCTCGCGTCTCTCGAGTGACGCGCGGCGCATCGATAGCCTCATGAAGTCCACGCGCAAGTTCCGCCCGGGACCGAAGTGGCATGGTCCGAAGTCGAGTGCGCCCCCACCGCCATTTCGCGCGCCGCGTCGCTCCGAGCTCATGCGCGCGCTCGAAGACGAGGATCTTCTCCCGGTCATCGTCTTCATCTTCTCGCGGGCGGCGTGTGATGACGCCGTGCACCAACTGCGTCGCGATGGTCTCTTGTTCACGACGCCCGACGAGCGTCGAGAGATCGAGCTCATCGCCGAAGCGCGCCTCATTGATTTCTCCCGCGAGGATCTCATCGCCCTCGAGTACGCCGATTTCGT
>DATHNV010000072.1:0-5390 GCA_035485615.1 Acidimicrobiales bacterium | reverse complement strand
CCGCCAAAGCGCTGCTCGGCGTGCAGGTGTCCTCGCCTTCGGGTCCTTGACCCGGACCGTACATCGAGTAGTTGGAGATGTAGAAGTACTTGGCGTCTGGCGAGAACGCACCCTCGACCGGAGCCCCCTGGACCACGCCGCCGGGGAGCCCGAAGTGGGCCAGGTCGACCGTGGCCGGAATGGTCTTCACCAGTGCGCCCGATCGCGAGTTAAAAACCGAGACGGTGCGCCGATAGACCATATTCTGGGCGAACACCAAACCCGTGCCCGAGGCGTCGACTGACTTGGGCGTGATGCTGTCGGAGGCGTACTGGCCAATGCGAACGAGCGAGCGCTCGTCGGCGGGAATGACGGGCACCTTGGGTGGGACGCTCGACGTGGTCGTCGTTGATGTCGGCGCAGTCGTGGTGGTCGTAGTGGTCGTCGATGACGTGGTCGTCGTCGACGAATCGTCCCGCGCGACAAGTGTCCGTCCGAGATGTGAGGGTGACGCGGTACTCCCACTCGCCAGGCCGGCGCCACACAGACCAATGGCCATCGTCCCCGCCAACGTCATGATCGTCCATGATCTGCGCCATCGCAGCGAGGGATCCCCTTGTCGTCGCATCTCGACTACCGTAACGCCGCCATTTCCCCGCCCTCAGAGAAAGCTGAGTAGCAGTTCTCTGAGCGACCGTAGAGTCGGGTTACAGAGTGCGCGAGGAGGTGTCGTGCAGTACGCCAAACAAGAGATCATCGACCGGCTACGACGGGCCGGATTTCGCGAAGCGGCCGATCAGGCCATGGTGGAGTTGCCGGATCCGATAGATGAACAACCTCTCGAGGACTGGGCAATGAAGCGAGGCATTACGAGAGATACCCTCATGAGCGCGATGGGCGGGAGTCCCTAGCCCGAGGGTTCGAGGCCGCTGGACCCCCGCCCTGGGGACCCGCGAAGCGCACGGCGAGGACAGCCAACGCGGCTGCCCCCACAACTGCGCACGCGGCGATCGTGACGGGACGATGCCCGCTTGCGCGGGGCGCGAGAAGCGACAACAGGAGTACAGCCACCAACTGAACGGGAACTTGAATCGCGAGAAACCTCACCAGCCCGTGGGTGAATACGGTGATCTGCACTCGCGCTCTCCAGGGCAGCTCGAGAGTCCACAGGGAAATGACGTGAATCAGATGGAGTCCCGCGAGGAGCACGAGGAACCGCCAACTGAGGGCCGCGTGGTGAGTGAGCTGGCCGATCGCGAGGAAGATGATGACTCCCCAAGCGAGTAAGAACTGCGGTGCGATCGCGGCCGCCAGGGCAAACACAGCGCCGACCACTAGCCAACCGTTGGCCCCATAGACGTCCAACGACATCAAGGTGCCCACCAGCACGAAGACTGCTCGAATCGCCATCACGGGGACACGGGCACCAGTGCGCATGAGACCCGGTGTCGCCTCGGCGCCAAAGTACTTCACCGTCGCCCTCCCGCCATCGCCCCTCGGGTTGGTCGACTCAGTATTTGCAATCGCGCGCGACGCGACGTGACGTTGTCCTCTTCGGGCCAGCGAAGATACTCGACCCCGCGCTGGCGAAACGCGCGAATACGGTCATCGCGTTGCATCACGACGATGCGGTGCGCGAGGCGTTCTGCTCGGGTGGTGCGCGCAAAGCGAGCGGCCGGGAGGACGTCCACCACGACGACACGGTGACCGGTCACACGCCAGCGCAGGGCGAGGCGGACCGCTTCGTCGTCGAGCAGGCTCGACAACACGTACACGAGTGCGCCCGGAGGCACGATCGGTGGTCGCGCTCGGCGGTACGGAATGCTCGAGGGCTGGGTCACTTCGATCGCTCGCAGCAGTTGGCGCAGGTGCCGGTGCCCACCCGCGTGGGCCACCATCCGATTCCGACTGGAGAGATCCTGAAAGCCAACCCGGTCACCGGCCTGGATGTAGGCAGTGGCCAAAGAACTCGCCGCTTCACGTGCGACGTCCAGGGCACTCACTCCCTTGGTCGCCGCGATGTTGGACGTCCACTGCGCGACTTGCTCGCCCACGTCATCGCGACTGTCGAGCACAATGAGCACGGTGGCGTCGGAGAGGGCGGAGGTTCTGCGAACGTAGAGATCGCCCGGATTCTGACCACGACGCGCCGTGGTCTTCCAATCGATCCGGCGCAACCGGTCCCCCACTGCGAAGGGATGGATGTCGCGAAAGTCGCCGCCGTCGCCGGCTCGAGCGGATTCGTGCGAGCCGGTCAGCCCTCGTAGTCGCAGGGGCAAAGGGAGTGACGCGACGCGCGCCCGCGCCGGCGAGATGACACGAGTCGCCACGAGCGACTCTGCGGGCGGGCTCGTCGCACCGGCGTCGGTGCCGAGAAACCGATACTCAAATCGGACGAGTTCTTGGAGTCCGGAGTGAAGGAGTGGAATGGATCCCGTGACGTCGCGCACAACGGGTGCCGCCAGAACGATCTCGTTCGTGTCGCCGCCGAGCACGGTCGATCGCACCACCACAGCCTCGACCCCGGTGGGTACATCGAAGGCGAGCGTGAACTCAATTTCACTGTCGCGAGGCTCCCGCAGAGTGAGAGTCGCCTCGCTTACTGCGCCCGTGGCGGGACGACGCTGGCGGGTCCACGCGAGTGCGACGATGAGCGGCAAGGCGAGCAGCGCGAGGTCGATGCGACCGAGTAACAGCCCACCGGTCGCCAGCACGATTGCGACGATCCCGCCCGCGGTGAGTCCCGCCGAGCGCGTCCAGGTCGGAACCGAGGTGCGGCTAATCGGTGTCAGGCGCGAGTGCGGCGACGGGACGCTCACGGCCTGACGGTCGACGGTCTCTGTCCCACGGTGGGCGGACCGGGCACGGCGGCCACGATGCTGGTCACCACGTCGGCCGCACTGGTGCCGTCGGCCCAGGCTTGGGTGGTCAACGAGAGTCGGTGTGCCAGCACGGGCACCACGACGCGCTTGACGTCCTCGGGGACGACAAAGTCGCGCCCGTCGATCACCGCACAGGCCCGCGCCAGCAACATCAGACCTTGGGAGCCGCGCGGTGAGGCGCCGACTTCCACACTTTGGTGATCGCGTGTCGCCGTGGCGAGATCGACGCAGTAGTTGACGATGTCGGGCTCCACGTAGACCCGTTCGATTCCCGCCTGCATCGCAGCCAGCGTGGTGGCGTCGATGACCCGTTCGACGGACGCCACCTCGTGACGACGTTCCACTCGGTTGAACAGAATCTGCGCCTCACCCGCGCGTTGGGGGTAGCCAACGCTGAGTCGCACCATGAAACGATCAAGTTGAGCTTCCGGGAGTGCGTATGTCCCCTCGTATTCGATGGGG
The DNA here is from genome assembly GCA_035485615.1 of Acidimicrobiales bacterium. Taxonomy (GTDB): domain Bacteria; phylum Actinomycetota; class Acidimicrobiia; order Acidimicrobiales; family RAAP-2; genus RAAP-2. The sequence goes on along the minus strand of DATHNV010000072.1, from coordinate 2,067 downwards.
TTCGAGGTCGCCACTACGTGAAAGGGTGACGGCAACCCAAAGCTCTGGCCCTCCACCGTGACCTGGCCTTCGGCCATCGCTTCGAGCAGCGCGGACTGGGTCTTGGGCGAGGTGCGATTGATCTCGTCGGCGAGGAACAGTCCAGTGAAGATCGGCCCGGGGCGAAAGACGAACTCGCTCGTCGCCGGGGCGTAGACAAAGGAGCCGGTGATGTCGGCGGGTAGAAGGTCCGGTGTGCACTGGAGTCGGCGAAAGTCGAGCCCGAGCGCCGAGGCCAGACTTCGCGCGGCCAAGGTCTTGCCCAACCCGGGGACGTCCTCGAATAGAACGTGCCCGCCCGCCAAAATCGTCGCCAGACCCAACTCGATGGCGTCGCGCATACCGACGACCACGGTTGCTACGCGATCGAGAATGTCAGACGCGAGTCGCGCGATCTCCTCGACGGTGAGTTCCGCACCGCGTGAGTCGAGAAGTGAAGAGGCATCGTCGGGCACTGAATCTCCTTAGGCAGTCCGGCTGAGAGTCGAGCCCGCGCGCCGCGACTTCGACGCTACTGGCGTTGACGCGCTCTGCCTTGAGGTCTCGAGCGCGTCCAAGGCATCAAGACAGTGCACGAGCGATCGTAAATACGGACGACGTCGCGGTCTCGATACCAGAAGGAGGTAAGCCCGTCGACCGATGAGCTGCTCAATCTGTGCGCGGTCGTTCGGCTCACGCAGGTCAAGGTGACGCGCCGCCAGGCGACGCCGGGCGACGTCGCTGACACTGACGAGTGCGGCGTGGCTCACTCGACCAAACCTCGACTCGAGAGACCACGAGAGTTCGGCGACATTGTTACGAGCGCCCGACTGAACGTGGACACCTTCGCCGCGCCATGCAGTCTGCCCGCGATCGGCGAGTGTCGATCGCGCAGAGAGCACGAGGGCCACCGTGGTGAGCGCACTAGCGAACAGCAGTGCGTACCACACGTCGGCGCCGAAGTACCAAAAGATCGCCGCGAGCAGAATCGCACCGAGCAGTGCGCGCACGACGGTGCCCCTTCGCATCAGCGAACTCCCGCGCCCGCGGTCACATCCGCCGCGGGCCACGTTCGAATGAGGTCTTGCAGCGCGAGGCGCACCGACGCGACGTCATCGTTCGTAACCGGATGATCGCTAAAGCGCGCTCGAAGGTAGAGGCGAAGCAGCGTTCGAATGGCCCGGTCGTCGACCAACGCGCGACTCACGATCCGCGACGTGAACTCGGTCGGCGTTTCGTCGTGGCGACGCACAATGCCGGACTCTTCAGCCGTCTCTTGTAGGCCGAGCCAGGCGCGCACGATCGCGTCAGCGGGTTCTCGTTGTTCGTCCAGCGCCAGTAACGCCCGCTCGATCCCGGTTCGCACGGTGGGCGCGTCCAGCACCGGCTCGGGCGCGAGCGAAACGAGAATCTCGGTCACCGCGCTCGCGGGAACACCCGTGCGATCCAGTGAATCGCGGCGCCGACGATGAGTCCACCAGCGCCAGAGCAGCATTGCGACGACGATGACGCCGAGCCCGATGACGATCCACAACAGCAACTGACCCAGCGGAAAACTGCTGCCGGCGCGGGCTGGCGGGATGCGTGGTGTGCCCTTCGTCGGTGTGGGCAGCGTCTTACCCGGCACCAGTTTCTTTGGGGTGATGGTGAAGTGAGGCACCCAACGAGGTCCGGTGAAATGCACGGTCCCAGAGACTCCGGCCGCCACGACCACGACGACGCCGAGCGCTGCGCTCGATACCACTGCGCTCTGTGACCTCATTCCGACCTCGTTACCGCTGACATCGGCGGCCCCCCACGCACGTCCCCACGGTACCTGAGACTCCAGAACCTCACGGTTCTCAGAAAACTCACCTATTCCTCTGACCGATGAGGAGTGTTCACACAAAATCTCCAGACCCGTTGAGTGTTGGAGGGCCGTGCGTAATGTGCCGTGCCTACCGTCCGGCTTATGAAACTCTTACACTCAGCCAAGCGTCGTCCCTGGACGATCGTCCTGTTAGTTACCGCCATGGTGGCCACGATTACTGGTGTGGGCATCTCCAGCGC
>DATHNV010000071.1:0-2010 GCA_035485615.1 Acidimicrobiales bacterium | reverse complement strand
CACGGCGACGAGGTCTCTGACCGCTTGCTCGGTGTCGTCGCGGGCTATCTGGTGTGGAGCCAGAAAGTGGCGACAGTTCCCGCATCCATTGCGCTCGTGGAGCGACTCTTCAAGCGCTCGATCGGACCGGACGGACGTTCGGTGCTCATGGATCTACCCGAGGATGAGCCTCATGAGTGACGTCATCGAACTGCGCGAACTGCGCGTGGGGGCGGTCGTGGGGGTCCTCGCCGAAGAGCGCGACCGCGCCCAGCCGCTCGCCTTTGACATCGACATCGTGCGAGCGTTCGAGGCGGCGTCGATGAGCGACGACCTCGCCGAGACCACGAACTACGCCGAGATCCTCACGCTGGCCACGCGTGTCGCGCGAGATGGTCAGTTCCTGCTTCTTGAGACACTGGCGTACCGCGTGGCACGCGAGGTGCTTGCCTTCGACGACGAGATCGACGCGGTTACGGTGTCGGTGCGCAAACTGCGCCCGCCGGTGCCGCAAGACGTCGCGACCGTCGGCGTGCGCTGTACGGTGACGCGCTCCTAGTGCGGATCGCCTACCTGTCGCTCGGCTCCAACGTCGGCGATCGTCACGCCCACTTGGCCGGCGCGATCGACACGCTCGCTCGAGATGACGAGTATCGCCTCTCGTCGGTCTACGAGACCGAGCCGGTCGGGGGAGTGGAGCAGGACAACTTTTGGAATCTGGTGATGGAGCTCTCCACGCGTGAGAGTGCCCGTGAGTTGCTCGAGCGTGCCCGGCGCGCCGAGGAGGACGCGCAGCGCTCCCGCGACGTGCACTGGGGCCCGCGCACGCTGGACGTCGACGTCTTGCTCGTGGGCGGTGAGTCCCTCAACCTCCCGGAACTGACCGTGCCCCATCCTCGGATGTACGAGCGTTCCTTCGTGCTCGTACCCTTGGCCGAACTAGCCCCGAACCTCGTGAGTGAGAACCAGTTGGCGGCCGCGAGCGGATCCGTCGTGAAACTCGGTACACTTTCGTCGTTGGGCTAGTGACCGAACGGCACCCTTGGGGCCGGAACGGGAAATGGAGCCGAGATGAACATCGCCATTGTGGGCGCGGGGCGCGCTGGTACGTCGTTCGCCGCAGCCTTGGCTGACGTGGGCCACGACGTTCGCCTTCTACATCACGATGAACTGGACGCGGTGGGCGACGCCGAGGTCGTGATGCTGTGCGTACCGGACGACGCGATCGCCGAGGTCGCTGGTGAGCTGGAGCCTCTGTCGAGTCGCGTCGTAGTGCACGTCGCCGGATCTCGCGGACTGAGCGAAGTCGCGCGCCACCCGCGCGCCGGATTTCTGCACCCGCTGGTGGTCTTGTCCTCGAACGACGTCGGAGCTTCGCGGTTGCACGGAGCGCTGTTCAGCGTGGGCGGCGACGTCGTTGTCAACGATCTCGTGGCCTCCTTGGAGGGCCGCCCGTTTCGTCTGCGCGACGATCAGCGCGCCGCCTACCACGCAACCGCGACGGTCGCGGCCAACCACCTCGTGGCTCTCTTGGGTCACGTGGAGATCCTGGCCGACGCGGCCGGTCTGACGTTCGAGGACTTTGTTCCCCTCATCCACCAGGCCCTCAGTGACGTGGAAGAGCGAGGAGCGACGCGGGCACTGACGGGTCCGGCCTCGCGCTCGGACTTTGCCACCATCGACGCTCACCTCGCGGCGATCCCCGACAGCGAGAGGGCCACCTACGTGGCCCTCGCGCGTGCGGCCTTCGAACTCGCCGAGCAGCGCCGACTCACCTCTGCTCCGTGATCGAACTCACGGAGATAGCGGCGTGGCGAAAGTTCGCCAACGACGAACGCGCGGCGGGTCGACGGGTCGGTCTGGTGCCAACCATGGGCGCCCTGCACGGAGGTCACGAGTCGCTCTTTCGTGCGGCCCGGGAGGCCTGTGACGTAGTGATCGCCACGGTCTTTGTGAATCCTCGTCAGTTCGGCGACGAGAGCGACCTCGCGCACTATCCGCGAACGCTCGAACGCGATCGTGAAATCGCTC
>DATHNV010000070.1:0-12950 GCA_035485615.1 Acidimicrobiales bacterium | reverse complement strand
GTCTTCAACCCCGACAGCTCCTTCGACGGCGATCTCTTTGCGCGTCACGACCTGCCGCTGGGTTCGTCCTACATTCTCTTCGTGGGTACGGTCGAGCCCCGCAAGGGACTCGACCTCTTGCTCGAGGCGTTCAGCGAGGTGGCGCGCCGGGACGATGCGGTGGAGCTGTGGCTGTGCGGTCAAGTGGGCTGGGGCGAGGGACCGGTCGAAGAGACTCTCAGCACGCATCCCTACGGCGCGCGGATTCGACGCCTCGGATTCGTTCACGATGACTTACTGCCGGCTCTGTACCGCGGAGCGCGTGCCGTTGCGTATCCATCGCGCGGCGAGGGCTTCGGTCTCCCGGTGCTCGAAGCACTGGCGTGTGGCGCGACGGTAGTGACGAGCGCCGAGACCGTGATGGCCGAAGTGGCAGGTGACGAGGCGTATCTCGTGCCGATCGGTGACGTCGCGGCACTGGCCGAGACCCTTCTTGTTGCGCTGGAGGAGTCGAGTGAGGATCGCGCCGAGCGCGCGATACGGTCTCGTGTGCGGGCCGGGAACTTCACCTGGGAGCGCTGCCTCGATCAACATTTGAGCGCCTACGACTTGGCCCTGACCTAATGCGCGCCCTGGTCACCGGATCGAACGGATTCGTCGGTCAGCACCTCATTCGCCACCTGCAAGAGAGCGGTGACGAAGTACTGGGAATAGATCGCGAGTACGACGTGACCGACGAGACCGCGGTGCGCGAGGTCTTTCGACGGTATGTCCCCGACACCACGTATCACCTGGCGGCCCTCACGCACGTGGGCGAGTCGTGGGAGCGAGCCAACGAGTTCACGCGCGTCAACGTGGTGGGCACGCATCGGGTGCTCGACGCGGCCTACGAGGTCGCACCGTCGTCGACCACCATCGTGGTGTCCACGTCCGAGGTATACGGCATCGTGAGCGAAGATGATCTGCCGCTGGTCGAGACCTTTCGGGTCGCACCCGCGAACCCGTACTCCGCGAGCAAGGTCGAAGCCGAGAACGTGGCACACGACGTCGTGCGACGACGCGGTCAGCGCGTCGTCGTGGCGCGGCCCTTCAACCATCTCGGCCCCGGTCAGTCAGTCAACTTTGTCGTTCCCGCACTGATTAGTCGCTTGTTGGACGCCAAAGAGCGCGGCGATCGAGAGATTCCGGTCGGCGACCTGTCGACCCGACGAGACTTTTGCGACGTGCGCGATGTCGTGCGCGCGTATCGTCTGCTCGCCCAGTACGGTCTCACGGGCGAGGCGTACAACGTCGCGTCGGGCCACGACGTGCTTCTCAGCGATCTGTGCGCGCAGTTGGTCCAGCGCATTGCGCCCGAGATCGCCACGGTGGTCGATGCCGCGTTGTTGCGGCCCGTCGAGATACCCGTCTTTCGCGGCAGCTACGAGAAGTTGCATCACGCGACGGGATGGTCGCCGCAGATTGCGTTGGACCAGACGTTGAACGATGTCATTACCGACCTCGAAAGTCGGCGTCGCACGACGTAACACGTCGCGTCTCGCGTCGAATGTCGCTCGTTTCCGTTGCGGTGGGCCGATACAACTAGCCTTATTGAACTGATGGAATCTCGTGCTCCGGCCGTCGTTGCCGTCATCGTCACCACCGGCTCCGGACCGGGTCTTGAAGCCGCGGCGGCGTCGCTGGCGGCGCAAAACTACGAGCAACTGAGTCTCCTGGTGGTCGCCAACGGCGACGCGCCCAGCGTCGCCGAACGCGTCGCGTCGGTCGCGCCGAACGCCTTCGTGCGGGTATTGGACGAGAACCGAGGATTCGGCGCCGCGTGCAACGAGGCGGCGCTGATGGTCGAAGGAACGGCCTTCTTTCTCTTTTGCCACGACGACGTGCGCCTGGAGCCCGAGGCTCTCCAACTGATGGTCGAGGCGGCGTATCGCACGAACGCGGGCATCGTCACGCCCAAGTTCGTCGAGTACGAGGATCCGATCACGCTGTTGCACGTTGGCCAGTCGTGCGATCGCTTCGGGGTCGCCCGTGAGCGAATCGAAAAGGGCGAGATCGACCACGGGCAGCAGGACTTAGAGCGCGACGTCTTCGTCGCGCCCGGCGGCGTCACGCTCGTGCGCGCCGATCTCTTCTCGTCGCTGCACGGCTTCGATCCCGTGATCACCCTGTTGGGCGAGGACCTGGATCTGTGTTGGCGAGCACAGGTTGCCGGTGCGCGCATTGTCGTCGCGCCACTCGCCAAGGTGGCTCATCGCGAGACGATCGCCACCGGCGAGCGACCGACGTCCGCGCTCGGCACGCGGCGCGCCAGTCGCCAAGATCTCTTGCGCCGACACCAACTGCTCATTGTCGCTTCGGGCTGGCGCCGTCGCACGGCGTGGTGGACCCTGCTGGCTCTCCTGGCTCTCGACTGTGTGGAGTTGGTCGTGGCCCTGGTGGGCGGGGACACCGATCGGGCCGGGGCCATCGTGGGTTCGTGGCGCTGGCTGCTCAAGCATCGCCGCCGCGTGCGACAGCGGCGCCGTCAGATGAACGCCTCTCGCGTCCTGTCCGACTCCGAACTCCACCGCTTGCAAGTCGGCGGCGCGCTTCGACTCCGGCGTTTTGTGGTGACCCTGGTTCGCGAAGGCTATGACCGGGCCCGCGGAATCCTGCCGCCCGAGGTCGACCTGGAGCGCGAAGAGATCAGCGAGAGCGAGGAGAGCGGCGTCGGTTTCGCGGCCGCCTTCTCCGAGGACGAGGAGTTCGACGAAATCGCGGCGAGCGAGGCGTTCGAGATCCGTACGCGGCCCTCGCACATCATGACTTCGTTTCGCGCCCAGGCGACGCTCATCGTGGTGTTTGCGCTGTTGTGGTTCATCGGCTCGCGCAACCTCTTTTCGATGCACCTACCGATGTTGGGGAATCTTGCGCCTCTCGACTCTTGGTGGTCGACGTGGCGGCACTTCTTTGCCTCCTGGTCGGCGAGCGGTGTGGGCACGGGCACTCCCGGGATGCCCGGAAACGGGGTCCTCGCCTTCGCCGGCACCTTCGTGATCGGGCGGATGGGAATACTGCCGCGTCTCGCGCTGATCGTCGCCGTTCCCCTGGGTGCAGTAGGGGTGGGGCGATTCCTGAAGGACCGAGCCTCGAACCGAGCGCGCCTGGTGGGAGCGATCGCCTACGCGGCCATGCCGCTCGGACTTAACGCAATCGGTCAAGGTCGCCTCGACGTTCTGGTCAGTGTCGCGAGTTTGCCCTTCATCGTGCGACGCACCTTCGAGGTGATGGACGTGCCGGGCTTTCGCCGGCGCCCCTACGGCGAACCCGTTCCCTTCGGACAGCGCGGCTGGCGAGTGAGCGAAGCGGGTCAGCGCATGACCCTCATCATGATCGTGGCGCTCTCCACGGCCCTCGCACCCGCGACCCTGGTCGTGAGTGTCCTCGTGATCCTTGGCGTGGTGCTCTCGCGTGCTTTCGAACCGGATCCCGACAGCACCTTTCGCGGTACGGCACGCCTGGGCGGCGCGCTGATCTTTAATGTCGCCATCTTCTTGTTGCCGATGACCGTGGACGTGTTGGCCGCGGGACGCAGGTCGGTCGAGATCTTTGGACTGCCGCGCGGACCGTGGTCGGTGCCGTCATTTCTCTCGATGCTGCGCGACGTCGATGGGGGCTTTGGCGCGACGTGGTGGGGGTGGCTCTTGCCCGTCGCCGCGCTGTTCGCCCTCGTGCTGTGTCGAGGCGATCGTCGACGCGTCGCCACCAAGCTCGCGACCATCGCGAGTCTCACGCTCATTCTCGCGGCCCTGGTCTCGCGGCACTGGTTGGGTTCGTTCGCCCCCGACCTCGACGTGTTGTTGGCGCTGTACGCCTTCACGCTCGCGGCCATGATTGGCCTGGGCGTGGGAGCGCTAGAGCTGGACTTGCGCGGTGATCGTTTTGGCTGGCGACAGATTGCCGCTGTCGCCTCGGTGCTCACTCTCGCGGTGGCGAGTTTGCCCTTTCTTCAAAGTCTCGGGAGCGGGCGATTCGATCTACCGACCACCAGCGTCGCTCAGTCCTTGAGCACGCTCGCCCCCAGCGACGCGGGTGGCTATCGCGTCCTGTGGCTCGGGGATCCCTCGGTGCTGCCGCTCGCCGGCTGGACGGTCGAGCCCGGACTCGAAGCGGCCACGTCGATGGACGGACTGCCCGGTGGGTCGACTCAGTTCGTCTCGCCTGATTCGGGAGCGAGCGATCTCATCATGAAGTCCGTGTCGGACGCCATCAACGGGCGCACGGTGCGACTGGGCGCGCTGCTCGCGTCCGCGGGAATCTCCACGATCGTCGTCATGAACTCCTCGGCTCCCGCGCTGGCCGGGGTCCAGAGCGCGCCGATTCGCGACGCGCCGGGCGTCCTCGAGACCGCGCTCAACGATCAAAGCGATCTGTCACTGGTGTTGCAGACACCCTCGGTGGAGGTCTTTTCGAACTCGCTCTTTCACGGCATCGTCGCCCAGACCGTTCCCGGCACGTCGAAGGTCCTTCCCCTGTTCTCGACGACCTCCAACACCGGATCTCTCTTTTCGGGATCGACCGTTGAAGCGGGCTACGCCCCGGCGAGCGCGTTCGCGCTGAGCGTTAACGGCAAGGGAGCACCGCACTCCACTGATAATTCGTGGCTGTCGTACTTCCAGGTGCCGACGAGTACATCGAATCTGACGGGCACCCTCTCACTCCAGCGCTTCCCGTTCAACGGGGTCCTGGCGTTTCTGACCCTCGCGGTGTGGGTGCTCGTGTGGCTCGGCTTTGGCTGGATTCAACGCGTGGAGTGGCTCTTTACCGGTCGCCGTCGCCGAGAGCGCTCGCGGAGTGAGCGATGACGACGTCACGACGCTTTCCCTGGCTCGGCGTCCTCGCACTCATCGTGGCCCTGGTCGGATTTGCCACCACCCGCTCGACGCCCAGCAACCCCACGGCACTCCCCAGCGGACTCGCGACATCCATCAACGCCGAGTCAACTGCGCTGTACTGCACCGGTCTCACCAGCACCGCAGCTGGGCGCGTCTCGTACTTCAACACCGCCGACGTGGCGCGCAGCGTGAGCGTCTCGGTCGTCTCGAGCAGTGGGCGAACGTGGAGCGGCACCCTAGAACTCGCGGCGCACGGCGGCCAGATCGTCGAGCCGCGAGTGGTCGACCCACCGCTGAAGAGTCGTGCCAAGTCCGGCAAGGTGACAACGGCGAGTGTCACGTACGCCACCGCCGCCCAGATCAGCGGCGGCGGCGTGGTGGCCGACGAGATCGAGGGCAACGCGTCGGTGCCGTGCGACTCACAAGGCGTCACGCGCTGGTACGCCGCGGGCCTTGACACGCTCGTCGGCTCGGACGCGTACGTCAGTCTGTACAACCCCACGGCAACCGAAGCCGTCGCGAACATCTCGGTGCTCGAGGCGAACGGCTTCTACGCGCCAGAAAGCATCCAGGGGATTTCCGTGCCTGCCCACGCTCAGGAGTTGATCGACCTGGGTCGCAGCGTGGTGAACAACCCGAACGTGGGTGTCGACGTCAAGGTCGTGCGGGGCTCGCTGGCGGTGGTGGGCGAGCAGGACTCGACCGGCGTTCTCTCCTTTGATGCGGGCGTGATCTCTCCGTCCACCGTGTCGTGGTTTCCTGCGGTCACCACGGTGACCGGCGCGACCGCACAGATACGCGTTACCAACCCCAACGACGTGCGGGTGAACGTGAGTGCGAGTGTTGCCTTGGCCAAGTTCACGATCTCGCCCCAGAGTGTTTCGCTCCCGCCCTATTCGAGCGGCGTGATCACCATCACGCCGAACTCCGCGATTCCCGCCGCCGGGTACGCGAGCGTCATCGTGCGCTCGAGCTCCCCGGTCGTGGCGGGGCTGGCCACGGGCACCGGACAGTGGATCGTCGTGTCATCGCCCGAGGCGCCCGCCGGAGCTGACGTGGTGAGGGACTACAGCGGAGCGGGCTTCGACGTGGCGGAGGTCACGAACACCTCGGCGCACGCCATCACCGTGAGCGTCACGACGTACGCGAGTGCACCGGGCACGAAGGATGTCACGACGAAGGGCACTCGAGTCGCAGCGGATGCCACGGTCACGCTGGCGTCACTGGTCGGAGCGGCGATCCCCACACCGGCGGACAGTTACCTCGTAGCGGCGTCCAGTCCGAGTGCACTCGTCACGGTGACCTTGCCCAGCCGACCGGCCGGGCTCTACCTGCAGACGCCCTTAGACGGCCGGTAGCGTCGGCGGCTGCCAGCCCGGCGCGGGTGTTGCCGGGGTGCTCGGTGCCGGAGTTGTCGCCGCGGGCGCGTTGGCCAGTTCGTTCGCCTGTTCCTTCGCCGCCGCACGACTCTTGGCCGACAGTGCGCTGACCGTCTTGGTGCCCACGGGGTGCACGGGCTCGCCATTCGCCTCGTCGATCAGTCGCGCCGCTTCGGCGCCGTCGATGGTCTCGTGCTCGAGTAACGCGCGGGTGAGCGCTTCGAGCCCGCGGCGATGCAGCGTGACGACCTCGATAGCGCGCGACTCCTGCTCGCGCAGGATGCGCTCCACCTCGTCGTCGATGACCTTGGAGGTGTGGTCGGAGTAGTCACGGGTGTGCATGAGGTCTTCGCCCAGGAACACCTGATTGTTCGAGCCCCAGGCCATGGGGCCAATCTCTTTGGACATGCCCCACTCGCGCACCATGCGACGCGCGAGTTCGGTGTTGCGTTGCAGATCGTCGGCTGCGCCCGTGGAGAGGTCACCGTAGACGAGCAGCTCGGCCACGCGTCCACCCATGCGCATGCAGAGCGAGTCCTCGAGTGCCTGGCGGTCCATGATGTGACGGTCCTCTTCGGGCAGGGTCATCGTCACGCCCAGCGCCATGCCCCGGGGGATGATCGTGATCTTGTGCAACGGGTCGGTCTTTTCGAGCACGTAGGCGAGCAGGGCGTGGCCGCTCTCGTGAAAGGCGATGCGCTCGCGCTCGTCGTCCTGGAGGACCATCGTGTCGCGCTCTTGACCCATGAGGACACGGTCGCGCGCCGTCTCGAAGTCCTCCATCGAAATGGTCGCCGAGTTGCGTCGCACCGCGTGCAGGGCCGCTTCGTTCACGAGGTTCGCGAGGTCCGCGCCGCTCATGCCGGGCGTGCCGCGAGCCACCAGCATGAGATCCACGGTCGGATCAAGCGGTTTACCCTTCGAGTGCACTTCGAGAATCGGGAGGCGTTCTTCGAGGTCGGGGAGGGGAACGACGATCTGGCGGTCAAAGCGGCCCGGGCGCAGCAGCGCGGGGTCGAGCACGTCGGGTCGGTTGGTCGCGGCGATGACGACCACGCCCTCGGTCGGCTCGAAGCCGTCCATCTCACTCAGCATCTGGTTGAGGGTCTGTTCGCGTTCGTCGTGGCCACCGCCGAGGCCCGCGCCACGCTTACGACCGATCGAGTCGATCTCGTCGACGAACACGATCGCCGGAGCTTGTTTGCGCGCCGTTGCGAACAGGTCGCGCACGCGACTTGCACCCACGCCCACGAACATCTCCATGAAGTCCGATCCCGAGACCGAGAAGAACGGCACGCCGGCTTCGCCGGCTACGGCGCGCGCCAACATGGTCTTACCCGTACCGGGGGGCCCGACCAGCAGCACGCCCTTGGGAATCGTCGCACCGATGGTCTTGTAGCGCAGCGGACTCTTGAGGAACTCAACGACCTCGCTGATCTCTTGTTTCACACCGAGGTAGCCGGCGACGTCCGCGAACGTGGTCCGCGGGTGATCCTCGCTGAACTGCTTGGCGCGCGAACGCCCCACCGACATCATCCCGTTCATCTGTCCGCGCGCCTGACGGCTCGCGTAGTACAGGAATCCACCAAAGATCAAGATCCAGATGAGATACGGCAGGAACTCCGAGGCCAGGCTGGAGGGGTTGGCAAAGGTGACGGCCACGTTCTCGGTGCGCAGGTCGTTCACTTCCTGAGAAAGTGCCGGCACCGGGCCGTTGGCGCTGTAGTTCGTCCCGTTGGTCAGCTGGCCCGTGATGACCCCGCTGGAGTTGTTGATCGTGGCCGTATCAACTTGGTTGGCCTTGGCCTCGCGCAGCAGGTGAGAGTAGGTCAAGGTTTTGACGTTCTGGTGCGAGAACGCCGAGTTGATAATCAGAATACCGACGACGAAGGCGATCAGGCCGATGATGATGATACGGCGCCGGACCTGGGGCGCCATGGGCTTCTCGCCGTTCGGGAGAAACTTTTTGTATCCGTTTTGATCATTCGGTGCATCAGCCACGTATCTAATCTAGAGGTCTACCGCGACAAGTCGTTTGGGCCTGTGTAAAACCTCCGAGTCGAAAGCGCCACCCCTTGAGTTCTCCTTCCGTTCCTGCGCTGGAAAATCGGCCACGCGTCGTCGCGATCGTGGTGGCGGGATTTATTGGATTCTTAGTCGGTCAAGTCGTTGCCACCCTGCTCGAAGCGCTCGGCGCCGCTTTGACGAGCTATCCCGGAGGGTTGAGCGCCCTCACGAAGGTGGCCAACCCGCCGTGGTGGGCGAACGCGCTGGGGCTCCTCGGAGTCTGGACGGGCTTTGGCGCCGCGATCGTGTTCGCGTACCGTGAGGGCCACCTTCGCCCGTGGCCCGATCAATGGCGCCCTCGGGCGAGCGACGCCATCTACGTCGTGCTGGGCGTGGCGTGTCAGTACCTCATCGACGCCGCCTACTACCCGTTTCACTTCAAGAGTTTGAACCGGCCCGTCAATCACCTCTTTGCCGCGTCCCACGGTGGGGGATTCATCCTGGTGGGACTCATGACCGTGTTTCTTGCGCCCCTGTTCGAGGAGTGGTTCTTTCGCGGCGTCCTGTTTCGTGCATTGGCCGAGGGAACGCAGGGGGTCACCCGGCGCAGTGCCGTCGTGATCGGTGTCGTGGTGAGTGCCGCCCTGTTCGGGCTCGCGCACGGCGAGCCCTTGGAATTTGCGGGTCTCTTCGCGCTGGGCATCGTGCTTGCGATCGTCGCCTATCGCACGAAGCGACTGGTCCCCAGTTACCTCACCCACGCCGCCTTTAACGCAACGGCCTTCGTGATGGTCATCCATCTGCGCTCGGGACATTGATGGAGCGCTTTAGGGCCTGGTGGACCACCGAGCGCATCTTTGACCTCGTCCTGGTCCTGGCCGTCATCTTCATTACCGTCTGGGAGCTTCACCCGAGTCTCATCTTCTCGAACACGCTGATCACCGGTGGAGACACGGGAAGTCACTTGGCCGCACCCGCGTACCTGCGCACGACGGGCAATCCCTTTGACTTCACGCCCTGGGACCCGGGCTGGTTCGATGGCTTCCCGTTGTACACCTACTACTTCGTCTTGCCCGACGTGATCGCCACCTTCGCGAGCTACATCATCGGCTTTGCCGTGGCGATCAAACTCGCGACGATTCTGGGCTCGGTGCTCTTGCCGATCACGGCTTACGCGATGGGTCGGCTGTTTCGCGCCCCGCGTCCGATCCCCGCCGCCCTGGCGCTCGCCACGCTGCCCTTTCTCTTTGACGCCACCTTCACGATCGACGGCGGCAATCTCTTTTCGACGATGGCGGGTGAGTACGCCTTCTCGCTCTCACTCGCCCTGGCGCTGCTCACCATCGGGCTCTTCGCCCGCGGGATGCGCACCGGTAAGGGATTCTGGCTGGCCGCCATCTCGCTCAGCCTGACCCTGGCCGCCCACGTCCTGCCCTGGCTGTTCACCATCGGCGTGGTGGTTCTGGTGCTGCTCTACGAACTCGCGTATCGCTACGGGCTCTTCGAACACGATGGACGCGCGAAGGAACTCGACAGCGTCACCAACCGCCTCGCGGTGCTCGGGGCCTCGTTGTGCATCGGTTTTGTGCCCTTCTTCTTTGACACAGCGGCCACGACCAACTCGGTCGGCTTTCTGTCCACACGCGAGTCGCCCTACTCGTTGATCTTCACCTTGCTGCTCGTGCTCTTCGCGGTTGGCCGCATCGTTCAAGTGATCTATTCACGACGCGGCTATGTCTTTACCGCCGTCGCGGCGGTCTTTGTGGTGACGTCGTTCTTCGTCACGCTGCGCTTCGCTCTCGCCATGATTCTCGTGATGACGGCCGCCGAGCTCGTTCAGCGCCGCGATGTGGGCGACGACGAGCGTCGCTCGCTGCTGCGTGGTGACCAGTCACGCCCGATGCGCTTCGCCGTCGGGGCGGGACTGTTATCAGTGGGCCTCTCGGCGTGGTGGCTCTTTCCGTTCGCGGTCTCCCAGTCACTGACTGATTCGCTGGGCTACACGAACGTCCCCGTCTCGAACCTGCGCGAGATCTTTTCGACACTCGGGTGGTTCAACTCCGCCGGTGGTGCGGCGGGGGACCGCTGGATCATCTGCCTGGCGTGTGTCGCGGTGCTCGTCGCGTTTTTCGTGCGCGATCGCCTTGGACTGATACTGGCCTGGTCGACGGTCGCGTCGTTCTGGGCCTTCGTGCTCGATCCCCAGAGCGCGATCTGGAACCAGCGTCTCATTCCCTTCTGGTTCATCTCGATCTATCTCGTCTCGGGTTGGTTGGTGGGCTACGTCGCGGCCCGCTGGGCGAACTACATTCCCCGGCGTCGACGGTGGCAACCCGCCTACGTCGAGGGTGACAACATCGCTCGTCAAGACGACGAGAGCAGTCGGCACGAAGCGTCCGCCCCGGCCCAAACAGTCGAGTCCGACGCCGACGAGTCCGAGGAGAGCTACTGGCGTCGCGGTCGCGTCTTCTGGGCGACCTGCTTCGTGGCGATACTCGGACTCGGTTCGACCGTGCCCGGTCTCATTACGCCGGTGGCGAACTTTCTGAGCCTCAATCTCACCGGCAACCAAGTCACGTCGTGGGCGGCCGACAACTACGCGGGCTACCAGGCTCAAACCTCATGGCCCGAGTATCACGACATCATCACGACAATGCAGAGGGTCTCGGCAAAATACGGATGCGGTCGCGCGATGTGGGAGTACAACTCATCCGAGAACCGCTTTGGCACTCCCGAGGCACTAATGCTCCTGCCGTATTGGACCGACAACTGCGTGGACTCGATGGAGGGTCTGCTCATGGAGTCCTCGCCCACGACGCCCTATCACTACCTGGACCAGTCCGAACTGAGCGTCTCGCCGAGCGATCCCCAGGTCGGGCTGAACTACGGGCCACTCGACGTCGCCGAAGGTGTGCGACACCTGCAGATACTCGGCGTGAAGTACTTCATGGCGTTCTCACCGGCCGTCATTAAGCAGGCGGCGAGTGTGCCCGACCTCAAGCTCATCGCCACCACCAAGAAATGGCCCGCGCCGGGCGCGCAGTGGCGCATCTACCTGATCACGCACAGTCCCATGGTGCAGTCGCTGGGTGAGGATCCCAACGTCGTGGCCAACATCTCCTCGCAGCACAACTGGCTGAGTGAGAACGAGCAGTGGTGGCTCACCAACGACCGCCAGAGTGTCTACGCGGCCGAGAGTGGTCCGGCGAACTGGCCTCGGGCGACGAACATCAACTCGATGACGGCGTCAGGTGCGTTGCCCAAGGTCACCGTCACCCACGTCAGGGTCGGGCTGCAGTCGATCTCGTTCCACGTGAGTCGCGTCGGTGTGCCCGTGCTGGTGAAGATCTCGTACTACCCGCGGTGGCACGTGAGCGGCGCGACGGGTCCCTACCGCGTGAGTCCCAATCTGATGGCGGTCGTGCCGACGTCGAAGGATGTCTCGCTCGTCTACGGCAGTACTCCCTCGTACACGGTGGGTCACGTCGTAAGCGACGTGACCGTGGTGGCCGGTCTCGCTGTTCTCGTGCTGGCCATTCGGCGTCGAAGAAGGCGCACGGTAGGCTGAGCCCCCGTGGAGACGTCCCAGATTTTCAAGGCCTACGACGTCCGCGGTACCTATCCCGATCAACTCGATGAGCGCATTGCGCGCGCAGTGGGTTCGGCGTTTGGGACCTTCGTCCAGTCGCCGCGCATCGTGGTCGCGCGCGATATGCGCACCTCGAGCTTGCCGCTGTCGGCGGCGTTTGCCTTGGGCGCGCGCTCGGTCGGGGTCGAAGTCACCGACCTCGGGCTCGCCTCCACCGACTTTCTCTACTTCGCCTCGGGCTATCTCGGTGTGCCCGGGGCGATGTTCACCGCTTCGCACAATCCCGCCCAGTACAACGGGATCAAACTGTGTTTCGCCGGGGCCAAGCCCATTGGCGCCGAGTCGGGCCTCCGCGAGATCGAGGAACTGACCCAGGAGTTCTATGAGAACCCGGCCGAGGGCGAACTGGCGGAGTACTCGACGCTGGATCTCACCAACGAGTGGGTCACCCACGTGCACTCCTTCGCCGACGTCGCCACGTTTCGACCGCTGCGCATCGTGGCCGACACCGCGAATGGCATGGGGGGATTCGTCGCCCCGCTGGTCTTTGAAGGCCTGCCCTTTGATGTCGAGATTCTCTACGGCGAGTTGGACGGGACCTTTCCGCACCACCCGGCCGACCCACTCAATCCGGCCAACCTCGTCGACCTTCAGGCGCGCATTCGCGAGACCGGGGCCGACGTCGGACTCGCCTTCGACGGTGACGCGGACCGAGTGTTCTTAATCGACGAGCTCGGCAATCCGGTGAGTGGATCGACCACGACCGCGATGGTGGCGTCGGTCATGTTGGGTCGTCATCCCGGGGCGACCGTGCTGTACAACCTGATCTGTTCTCGTTCCGTACCTGAGGTGATCGAAGAGTCCGGCGGACAGTCGGTGCGCACGCGCGTCGGCCACAGCTACATCAAGCAGACGATGGCCGAGACGGGAGCCATTTTCGGGGGCGAGCACTCGGGCCACTACTACTACCGCGACAACTATCGCGCCGACTCCGGGATTATCACAGCCTTCGTGGTCCTAGAGCTCCTCTGTCAGTCGAACCTCCCGCTCTCGGTGCTCGCCGCACCCTTTATCCGCTACGCCAGTTCCGGAGAGATCAACACCGAAGTCTCGAGTCCCTCG
>DATHNV010000069.1:0-2963 GCA_035485615.1 Acidimicrobiales bacterium | reverse complement strand
CCGCGACGTTCTTACTTACCGCCTTGATGCAGCCGTCGTCGCCAATGAGACCGACCGCCACCGTGGGGGGTGCGTAGCCTAGGTAGTCCACGAGAGGGCTATTGCGCGATGTCGGAGATGTCGAATACTGCGCGAGCGCGTAGTGGGACTCGCCGAACTGCAGAGACCGGGCCCACGCGAGGACCGGCAACGTACCGTGTGGCAAGCGCAGCCGTCGGTGAGCGGAGTAAAAGTCGATGAGTCCATCGGCCAGGGCCTGCAGGGCGATGCGAGCGCTGCGCTGATCGTTGTCGGTGTAGAGATCGAAGACGGAGTGGTGGAGCACACTGGACGCGGGCACGCCCATCTGGGTCGAAAAGGATTCCGTCACATCGGAAACCGTGAACCGCTCGAGTTCAATGAGCATCAGGGGCAGTTCGAGTCCGCCGACCACGTCCCAGACATCTTTGGCGACCACGTCAAGGTCATTGGACACTGGCACCCCCCAGTCCCTGTCCTCACGTTACGTCAGGAGGCCCTCAATATCGCTCAGGATCTTTGCGACGGGGCAAGCCCGCGTCATCCTGATGGAATAACTTGCGATATCTCTCATCGAGAACGTTGGTGTCAGCCATCGGCTGGCCGGGCTGTTCTCGGCGGTGGCGCTTAATGGTGAAGAGGGCCAGTGACAGCGTGATCAGGCCCAGGATGAGGAAAGCAAACCCGAGGAAATAGAAGGAAATATCGTTCTCGCACCCGGAATTGAGTCCAACTTGAATCCCCGTAGGGCCACTGCCGCATGAGTGAACCACGTCGTGAACTCGCGTGAGCAACCAGATTCCGGCTCCCATGATCGCCAGACTCAGAATCACCGCGATATTGCGAATCACGAGTGAAACTTACCTTTCGAGTACCGGCGCGTCCGTGATGCAGCGGCGCTCCTGATGGGCCTCATGATGTCGCCCGCCCTACGAGATCGGGCCGGTCAGTTCTCGAGTGTCGTTCGGTTGAAACGAGAGTCGGCTCGCCGGCGTTGGGCGGCTGATGAAATACCCCTGGGCCAGATCGCAGCCCAGATCGCCCAATAGATCCAGAGTCTCCACGTCCTCGATGCCCTCGGCAACCACTCGCAGACCCATATCGTGGCCGAGGTTGATCGTCGCTCGGACGAGTTCCATCTCGCGGCCGTTGCCTTCCGCGTTGAGCGAGGTAATGAACGTGCGGTCCAGTTTGAGTTCGCCCACCGCCAGGCTGCTCAGATAGGCGAGCGACGTGAACCCCGCGCCGAAGTCGTCGATCGAGACCACGATGTCGAGGTCGCGCAGATTCAAGATGACCGCCTGCGAACGCAGGAAGTCGGTGATGATGGTCGTCTCGGTGATCTCGATGACGATCGATTCGCCGGGGAGTTCGTACTTCGCCAGGAGTTCACGAACGTGCGCGAGGAAGCCCGGCTCGAGCAGGTCGCTCGTGGAGACGTTGATTGACACGGCCAGACGGTGTCCACTTTGTCGCCATGCGGCGCACTGGCTGAAAGCCTCGTTGAGCACCCACTGGGTCAGCGGCCACATCAAACCCGCTTCTTCGGCGAGTGGCAAGAACTTGAGCGGCGGCACGAGGCCGAGCGTCGCGTGGGGCCAGCGAACGAGTGCTTCGACCGCCAGGATCTGGCCGGTCTTGAGGTCCAACTGAGGCTGGTAGTGCAAGACGAAGTCGCCCTGCATGACAGCTTCGCGTAACTCGTCGAGCAGGTTCGGCGAGTCTTCGCCGCCGTCGAGGTCGTGGTCGTAGAAGACGTAGGGCATCTGGCCGAGCTTGGCGCGATACATGGCCACGTCCGCGCACCACATCAACGCCGGTCCGTCGTTGGCGTTGTCCGGGGCGAGCGCAATACCGATGCTGGCCCCGACGCTGGCCTTCACCTTGTGCAAGTTAAACGGTTGGTCGATCTCGCCCATGATCCGCTGGGCAACCTCGATCGCGACATCGGCGTTGGCGTCGATCAAGACCACGGCCAGTTCGTCGCCACCCAGGCGTACGACCGAACCCGACTCACCGACCGCTCGCGTCAGGCGCGGCCCGAGCTGGCGCAGCAGTTCATCTCCGGCCGGGTGCCCGAAGGAGTCATTGATCTCTTTGAAGTGATTGAGGTCCACGAACAAGAACGCCATCTCGCGAGGGGCCGCGTTGACGCCGACTTCATCGGCGAAGAAGAGGTCGAGGATCAATGAAAGTTGACGGCGGTTGCCGAGACCGGTGAGCTCGTCCGTGTGAGCCTGGCGGTAGCGCTCTTCGGTGAGGATCCGCAGGCTGCGCGCGCTCAGCAGGAGTCGGATGCCGACCGTGAGCAGGGTTGCGACGGCGAGCCACAAGGCGACGCGGCTGATGCTGCTGATGGCGCCATCGATCAAGATGAAGAGTCCCACGCTGAGCGCGATGCCCGGCAGCAGAAATCCGGCCGGCTTCTCTCGCTGAAGCGGATCGGCGCGCTTGGACGGCAGCCACATCGCCATCGACATGCACAGAATGGCGGTGGGCCACGCGATGTTGTTGAAGTCACTGCCGAAGCGCGATCCACCGAGGGACGACGTGTTGGAAAAGAGATTGAACGTGTCGCCCACCACGATGACGACAAAGCCCACGGCCATGAGATACCAACGCGATGTGCCACGGTCCGAGAGCAGCACCGAGCCGCCGATGACGAGGCTCAGCAGGAGTAGGTCACCGACCGGGTAGGCCAAGTTGACGACCGTACCCACCGTGCCCAGACCCGCCGCGTGCTGGATGGCGTGAAAGGCGAAGGCCGCACACAGGGCGGCGGCACCGAGGCCGGCCACCACACCGTCGAGCCAGTTCGCTCGCGAGAGTCGGCCCAGTCCGCGTTGAAGCAGCATGAACGTGGCGATGTAGGCCAGTGGGTAGAAGCTCAGGTAGAAGAGGTCAGCCCACGATGGGTCCGGCGGATTCGCGCCGCCGATTGATTC
>DATHNV010000068.1:0-3008 GCA_035485615.1 Acidimicrobiales bacterium | reverse complement strand
TCTTCGCGCAGGGCGCGCTCGTTGCGCAGACCCGAGGGCAGACCGGCGAGCGAGCTCCACACGCCTCCTCCGTGGCGACTCTGGGCGCCCGCCATGACGTTCTCCAGAACGCTCATGTGGTTGAAGAGACCGACCCCTTGCAGCGTGCGCGCTACTCCCGCCTTCGCGAGTTGACTCGGGCGAAGGCCGCGTTTCTCCAAGGCGGGGAAGCTCACGGCACCGGACGTCGGCCGCTGAAACCCGCACGCGACGTTAAAGGCCGTGGTCTTGCCCGCGCCGTTCGGGCCGATCAGGCCAACGATCTCGCGGTCGGGCACCTCAAAGCTCACGTCGGCGAGCGCGAGGAGTCCGCCGAATCGAACCGAGACGTGTTCGAACGCGAGCGTGATGGCGGGCGAGGGCTGGTCAGTCACCGCGCACCAAGTTACTCGGCGCTCAGTGCGACGCGCGGATCAGCGGGGCTGTGTGATGGCGCTATGCCGGTTCGAGAACGCTCGCGCAGTGCAGGCACTTCTTCGCGGCGGCCGGCAAGTCCGCGCTTAAGCACTCCGGGCAGGTGCGAGTGGCGGGCGGGGGAGCGGGCGCGGCAAAAACGGTCTCGCCGATGCGCTTCATGTACCGGCGATAGGGCACGACGAGGATCAGGTACACCACCAGCATGAAGATGACGAAGTAGATGAGGGCACTGATGAAGGCCCCAAGATCGATGAACTGACCTCGGAGGTGCCAGCCCAAACCCACACTCTTGGAACCCGCGAGCGAGTTGATCAAGGGAGTGATGATGTTGGTCGAGAACGCCGCGATCAGTGTGCTGAACGCGAGCGCAACGACCAGTCCAACGGCAATGACAATCAGATTGCCCTGTAAGAGAAACGACTTAAAACCCTTCACGTGGTCCTCCTTGAACGAGTGAGTACGAGACTAACCAGTCGAGGACTTGCGGGCCTAGGGTTCGGCGATGGCGAGGGCTAAGAGAGGAGCGGACGCCTTGTTGAGGGACTCGCGGTACTCGAAGTCGGGCTGACTATCGGCCACGATGCCGCCGCCCGCTTGCACGGTGGCGATGCCGCGACGCAGCGACAGCGTGCGAATCGTGATCGCAAAGTCGGCGTTACCAGACAACGAGAAGTACCCCACGGCGCCGCCGTAGGGTCCCCGGTACACGGACTCAAACTCGTCGATTAACTCCATCGCGCGCACCTTGGGCGCGCCGGTCAGGGTCCCCGCAGGAAAGAGCGCGTCAAAGGCGTCAAAGGCGTCGAGGTCCTCGCGCAGCTGGCCGTCGACGTGGCTCACCAGATGCATGAGGTGCGAGTAGCGCTCCACGTGGGCGAGTTGTTCGACCCGGACGGTTCCTGGTTCGGCCACCCGGCCCACGTCGTTGCGTCCGAGATCGACGAGCATGACGTGTTCGGCGATCTCCTTGTCGTCGACGAGCATCTCGGCTTCGAGTTCGCGGTCCTCCGCGTCACTTCCCCCGCGCGGGCGCGTGCCCGCGATGGGCCGCGTACTCACGACTCCCTGGTGCACGCGTAACAGCATCTCGGGTGACGCGCCGACGATCTGGCTGTCGCCCGAGTCGAGCAGGTACATGTAGGGCGAGGGATTGAGGGCGCGCAGCACTCGGTAAAGAGTGAGTGGATCAACGGCGCTCTCGCGCTGAAACTGTTGGCTGGGGACGACCTGGAACACATCGCCCGCGACGATGAACTCCTTGGCCCGGCGCACGACGTCTTCGTACTCGTCCTTTGTAAAGCTCGACAGTTTGGCTGCGACATCGAGCACGTCGATGGTGAGGCGCTTCTGGGGCGCAGTTGCGACGAGGCGTTCGACGGACTCGTCGGTGGCGGGCGCGGGGCCGAGCAGCAGCGCCACCAGGTCGTTGAGACGATCGACGGCGCGGTGATACACGAGGGAGGGATTGCTGTCATCGGCGACGGCCAGCACGACGACGGTCGTGGAGTGACGCAGATGGTCACAGATCAGCACGGTGTCGGGAAACGAAAAGTCGACGTCGGGCCAACTGGGCGCCGTCGCTCGACCGGGTAGACGTTCGAGGCGACGAACGTAATCGTACGTGACGAATCCCACCGCGCCCCCGATGAAGTCGGGCAGACCGCTCGGGACGTACGTGCGATAGGTGCTCAGCAATCGACGTAACTCATCCAAGGGAGCGAGGTCGGTCTCGGCGTAGGTATCACTCTCCAGGACGGTGACTTCGTCACGCGTGCTCAGTCGCCAGCGCCGATCGAGCCCTATGAAGGAGTATCGACCGGTCTCTTCGCCCAGCGAGGCGCTCTCGAGCAGGAAGATCGCGCGCTCGCCGACCCGCTGATAGAGCGAGACGGGAGTCTCGCGGTCGAGTTGCAGCGTGATGTGAAGAGGAACCACGTTGTAGCCCTCGTCGACGAGGTCGAGGAACGCGTGCAGGTCCAGGGGGTCCATTGGCAAAGGCTAGTGAGTCGGACCGTAGGATTGGCCCAATGCCGATCGAGCCCAGCATTCTCGTCGTCGACAACTACGACTCCTTCGTCTACAACCTCGTGCAGTACCTCGGGGAGCTCGGGGCGCGGGTGATCGTGCGTCGTAACGACGATGTGGGCGCGGCGGATCTCGCCTCATTGGGGATCAACGGTGTGCTCATCTCGCCGGGACCCGGGCGGCCGAGTGCAGCGGGGAACTGCCTGTCGATTGTGCGCCAATGCGCCGAACTCTCGCTGCCGATGCTTGGGGTGTGTCTGGGTCACCAAGTTCTCGGCGAGGCCTTCGGGGCCACCGTCGATCGTGCGCCCGAACTCCTGCACGGTCGCGCGAGCCTCGTGACCCACGACGGACGAGGAGTCTTTCGCTCGGTGGCCGATCCACTCGTGGTGGGCCGCTATCACTCCCTCGTGGTGCTCGAGGACACGGTGCCCGAGACCTTGGAAGTGAGCGCTCGATCGAACGGCCTGGTGATGGGTCTTCGCCACCGCGAGTATGACCTTGAGGGCGTGCAGTTTCACCCCGAG
>DATHNV010000067.1:0-2608 GCA_035485615.1 Acidimicrobiales bacterium | reverse complement strand
TTTCGGCGACGACCTTCTAGCGCGCTCCACTCGAGTCGAAGGCGGTGCGTTCCCCAATACCGTGGCCCTATCGGCGAACCCGAATGTCGACACCACCCAGGTGCGCGTGCTCATCACGTCGCTCACCACGCCTCGGTTTATCGCCGACGTCGGAGTCGACACGGGCGAGCTCATCGTTCGCAAGCAGCAAATCGTGCGCGGCGGCTACGAGGAGTCGGACTACGTGACGGGACGTCTGTGGGTCGAGTCCAGTGACCGCCTGCAGATTCCCGTCTCACTTGTGGCCAAGCGCGAGTTCGTACGCGTCGCGAGTGACGGCACTCTCGAACCCTTGGCACCTTCGCCCTTCCTGCTCTACGGATACGGCAGCTACGAGATCTCGATTGATCCGAGCTTCTCTTCGCTGCGCCTATCGCTGCTCGACCGTGGCGTTATTTTCGCGATCGCTCACATCCGCGGCGGCGGCGAGATGGGCCGCTCCTGGTACGAGATGGGGCGTCTCGCGCAGAAGCCCACGACATTCAGCGACTTCATCGCCGTGACGACCGCGCTGATTGAGCGCGGATGGACCACTCCCGAACAGCTCGCCGCTCGTGGGGGCTCGGCGGGGGGACTGTTAATGGGGGCGGTGATGAATCAAGCACCCGAACTCTTCCGCGCCATCGTGGCGGAGGTTCCTTTCGTGGACGTCGTCACCACGATGCTCGACGACTCACTCCCCCTCACCGTGGGTGAGTGGGAGGAGTGGGGCAATCCCGAAGCCAGCGCGACGAGCTATCGAACCATGAAGGGCTACTCGCCCTACGACAACGTGCGAGCCACGCGCGAGGACGGCTCGCCCATTCAGTACCCGCATCTCTACGCCACCGGCGGCCTCAACGACTCGCGGGTGGGATTCTGGGAACCCGCCAAGTGGGTGCTCAAGCTACGAGACGCCAACCCAGAGAACCGCGCCATCCTCAAGACCGAGATGGGCGCTGGTCACGGCGGCCCGTCGGGGCGTTACGACGCGTGGCGCGACGAGGCCCAGGTCCTGGCGTGGGTACTGAGCGAGATCACGGAGTTGTCGAACTCTTCGCGTTAAATACCAGGACCAAGGTGGCCGGCAGCGGCAACGGAAACACGACGGGCCGCCCGTCGAGCGTGGCCGACGCACTCGAGGGCGAGCCGAGGGTGATGCGTGAGTCGCCGATCATCACCAATGACTCGTGGGAGCCCTGGGCGACGGCACCCTGCCACTCGAGGGTGTTGGACGGACCCATGTTGTAGACCGTCCAGGTCTCGCCGCGCGCGCCATAGACCGTCACGCGATATCGCGACGCGTCCACGTTGTAGACGGCGTCGTCGCCGCTCGTCGACACCGCATCCAGGTTCGCCGCAGTCGTCGTCGTGGTGGGCGGAGGCTTCGTAGTCGTGGTCGTGGTCACGCCCGAGTGTTTCTTGGGGGCGGGATCGTGGTGGATGTAATACGTGACGACGACCGCGATCACCAGAGCGATCACGACGACGATGGCGGCGGCCCGGCCCGCGACCGACGCGGGAGAGTGGTGAGCGGACCGAGACAAAAACCAGTCCTCGTTGTGCCGGGCGCGAATGACGGGCGGTTCGTCGGGGTCACTGAAGACGTACTGGCGCGACGGATCGATCCGAGGCCGCTCCAACGTGGGACGATCGAGCGTCTCACCGGAGCCGTCGAGCACCCGAAAGCCCTTGGAGGGTGCGTAGGGCGACGGAGGGGGCACGACGAGGCGTCGATCGAGGGGACGGGAGAGCTCGCGCTTCTCGTCGCGGCGGACCTTGCGCACGCGCAGCACCGTGCCCGCGATGAGCAGGACCACGACGATACCCGCGACGATCTCGATCGCCAGTTTCACCCTCGCTCCTGTTGGTCACCGGGCGGACAGCCCGACCGGCTCACGTGACGAAGCGTAGTGAATCGAACTACGGTGCGAGGGCCCGGTAGCCGCCTCGGTAGTAGGCCAGCGGACCGCCCGGCTCCGTCGCGGCGAAGTCCAGTTCCGCGACGGCGATGTCGTGGTCGCCGTGGTTCGTGACTTCGCGAATCGTTCCTTCGAGGTACGCCAGACATCCATCGAGAAAGGGCGATCCGTTCGGGGCGGGCGTCCACGCCACACCCTCGAATTTGTCCACCCCACTCACGGCAAATCCGCGGGCCAGGACCTCCTGATCGTCGCGGAGAATATTGACGCCCACGACGCCGCGTGCGCGAACCCTTTGCCAGGACGGCGAGGTCGTGGTCGCGGCAAAAAACACCAGAGCCGAGTCGATCGACAGCGACCCAAAGGTCTGGCACGTAAAACCGGCGGGTCCGTCGGGGGTCATCGTCGTGATGATCACGATGCCCGTGACGTAGTGACCCATCACTTCCTTGCAGTGCGCGTTATCGAACGTGGCCACCGCGCCACCTTACCGGCGGCCCTGGTCACGCCAAGGTGGGGTCGCGACCTTCGCTCAGTGAGTACGACCGACCTGTCTTTGCCACCAGTCCGTCGCGAACGAGACCCGCCAAGACCTCGTTCGTGCGATCAGTCCCAATGGCGAGACGCCTCACGAGGTGCTGCTTCGATCGAGGAGCGTCATGGAGGAG
>DATHNV010000066.1:0-6910 GCA_035485615.1 Acidimicrobiales bacterium | reverse complement strand
GCTTCCCACTCGACGTGGCGACCAGTTGGTTGGACCGGGCCAATTGGAGAGTACGTGAAGACGCCCGTGAAGTCGCCAGAGAAATTCGTGATGGCGGCCAGAAAATTTCCATCGACAATGATTTGCTCGCGAACGAGTCGTAGGTTGCTAAACGCATCACGCAGCGACGAGAAGTAGTCGCGAAGCTGTTCGAATGTCAGATCTGCGACGGGTCCGTGAAACACGTAGCCCTCAGCGAAATAGTCGCGCAGGGCGGGCTCATTCTCGCGAGCGATTGCGTCATCGCCGATGCGAATCAGGTCACGAGCCAATGGACTGTTGGATATAAAACCTCGCACGATTCCTCCGATCTCGTATCACATCTCAGCTAGGGCGGTACCGGTGAGTTGCTGGCAGTACTCGAGCAATCCGTCTTGAACTTCGATCGAACGAGAGGACGGACTCACGTCTCGAAGACGTTGGTGATAGAAGTAGCTCGCGGTCACCAGGGCCGCCGGATCGTCGCTCACGGCGAGCCACGCTTGGGTGACAGAACCCAGTGCCAGGTCGTCGGGGGCTCCTTGGCCGCCCATCTTCGTGGGAACCCATCCCGGCTCTAGCGCGTTGGACAGCACTCGAGGCCATCGTCGAGCAACTGCGAACGCCAGCACCACATCGAACAACTTGCTGTCGGAGTAGGCCTGGGCGCCATTCCAAGGTCGACGAGTCCACTGAAGGTCTGTGAGGTCAGCCGATCCCCCACGATGCATCCCGGAGCTGAGATAGACGAGTCGATCCGGAGCCGGGACGAGCGCGGTTAGTAGGTAGGGCGCGAGTACGTTGATCGCGAAGACGTTGGACAGACCATCCTCAGTCTCGATGCGCTGAGGCTGTCGATAACCGACCCCGACATTGTGAATCACGGCGTCGAATCGCTCGAGCGCATTCACTTGTTGCGCGACCTGTCGCATGCCACTAATGCTCGCCACGTCACCGACAACAACGTCCTCGGCTCCGGGTAGTGCGACTCGGGCGTCCGCGGCGCGTTCCTCGTTTCGCGCGTGGAGTGTCACGGCGTGCCCTTCGCTCGCGAGAAGTTGGGCTGCCATGAGCCCGAGACCTTCGCTCGATCCCGTGATCAACACTCGGGACATGGGACCTCCTTCGACGAGCCCAGCGCTGTCTCGTCACACCTTTATCGGGCAACGTACTATGACGCCATGACAAACTGGGTCACGATCTCGGCGTTCACCACCGGCGGTGGAACCCTCGTGCTCGCCGGTGCCACATTCGCGTCCGTACGCTCGGCCAATCGTTCCTCGCGCGCGGCGGAGAGGTCGCTCCTCGCCGGGATTCGCCCGCTCCTCATGACGTCACGCTCGAGCGACCCCACACTCAAGGTCGGGTTCGCGGACAATCACTACGTTCATCTTCCCGGCGGAACGGCGACTGCCGAAGTGACCGAGGAAGCCATCTATCTCACCATGTCGGTACGCAACGTGGGCAACGGCATCGCCATCATGCATGGCTGGAGAATCGAGCTATCGAGAGACATTTCGGGCATGACACGACCGGAGGTATCGGACTTTCATCGTCTCACTCGAGACCTCTACGTCGCGGTCGGCGACGTGTCGTTCTGGCAAGGAGCCTTTCGCGATCCGACCGAGACGGACTTCAGCGAGGTGAGCGCTCGAATCAAGGAGCCCGAGAGAATGTTCCTCGACATCCTGTACGGCGATCACCAAGGTGGTCAGCGCGTCATTAGTCGATTCTCGCTCGTTCCCCGTCCCGACGGCGCCTGGTTCCCGACTGTCGTTCGGCACTGGAACGTCGATCAGCCGGATCCTCGTTGAATCGAGACGACGGAACTCATCGAGCGACATTTGTGCGCCACTAGTGTCATTCACCAAAGCGATATGACGGATCTCGATTCACACAACCCCGGACGCGACGTGCAGAGGGTAGGAACCGCCGTGTTCCTTGGCGAAGATGTGGCCAAGATTCACGATCCCGTGTGGGCCGTGTTGGGGACTCTCGGCGATAGCCAGTGCTACCTCGGCGTGCAGGCCAAAGTGGCGGCGATCCAGGGGGCACTGTCACAGCGAGCAGCAGCCAACGACCTGCCGGTCCGTCTCATCGCCCCCGCTTTCACCCTGGGCGTGTCAGACGGCCAACTCAACGGAACCTCCGAGATGCGCTTTTCGCTGATCGGACGCGAGCTCGTCAATGACGCAACGGCTACGCACCTAGCCGCCAACAGCGTGGCAGGCTTCGTCGCTGTGGTGGCCTGCGACAAGCCACCGGTGGGGACCGTCGCTGCACTTCTGGAGCACAACGTGCCCTCCGTCATCCTCTCCGACGGTTCGATCAGGCCCGGAGTGGACCCGCTCACCGGCGATCGTATTGACCTCGTCACGGCGTTCCAGGCCGCTTCCAACCCCGACGCCGATGCTCGAGCGAATTTGGCACTCCATGCCTGTCCGGGTCAGGGAAGTTGTGGGGGAATGTTCACCTACAACACCATGCAGACTTTTATCGGCGTGCTGGGCCTCGAGCCACTTCACATGGTCTCCCCGGCGTCCGACGATCCTCGCCGGATCTCAGAGTTTCCCGATCAAATCGTTGACTGTCTCGTCGCGATGACCGCATCGAACATTCGCCCACGCGACATCGTGACACCCGCGTCGCTGCGCAACGCGCTAACGGTCGCGGCCGCGATGGGCGGATCGACGAACGTCATGTTGCACAGCGTCGAGATCGCCCGGGCCGCGGGACTCGACCTCTGGACGGACGTCATTAGTCAAGATGAGTTCAATGCGCTTTCGCGTCGACTTCCCGTACTTGTCAACATGCGACCCTTTGGCTACTACTCGATGCCGGATGTCGAAGACCAAGGCGGCATCCCCGTCATCGTCAAGGAGTTGCTGGCTGATGGCTTCCTCGATGGCACGGCACTCACCTGCACCGGTGAGACGCTCGCTGAACAGATTGATCGCCTCGCGCCCCCATCGCCCGACCACGAGGTGATTTATTCGGTCGCTCGTCCCTTCAAGGACACGGGCGGACTGCGCCTGTTGGCTGGAAATCTCGCACCCGATGGGGGGGCCATACTCAAGCTCGCCGGTCTCGAGAGCGGGATCACCGACGACGCCTTCGTCGGCCGAGCTCGCGTCTTTAACAGTGAGCACGCTCTGACCGAGGCTCTCGATCGACACCCCGAGATCTTTCAGGATGGTGACATGGTGGTCATCCGCTACGAGGGCCCCCGCGGCGCTCCGGGGATGCCCGAGATGCTGGAGCCCACGTCCAAAATCACCACCATCTGTCGGCAGCGAGGTATCACGATCGGCCTCATGACCGACGCACGATTCTCGGGTGGCTCGGTGGGTTTGGTCATCGGTCACGTTGGTCCCGAAGCCTTCCTGGGCGGACCGATCGCATTGGTCGAAGACGGCGACACCATCGTCGTCAACATCACGACCGATCAGATTGACTGTACGGAACTGAGCGACCCCGAGACATATGAGATCCGACGTGCGGCGTGGCAGGCGAGTACGCAGGCGAACGGCGGAGTGCCCCCACACGCGCGATCACAGTCTCACCGAGTTCTAAAGAGAATGCGCGCGACCGCGCTGCCTGCCCTTCAGGGCGGCGGTATGACCAGCGCCTAGGCGCGACAGCGGGCGACGTCAACGAACGTCACGTCAGGCCTCTTCACTTCAGCGATCCGCGCGCTTCGCGCAGTGCGTAGTAAAGAATGACGTAGCCAGCACACGGGTCGGCCCACCACCAACCAGCCAGCGAGTTGAGCACCAGCCCGACGAGCACCGCCGTCGCGAGGACTCCGTCGATTAATGTGACCCGTCCCTCGGCCGTCAGAACGGGATTGTTGAGCGCGCGGCCGGTCGTCGCCTTTGCGCGGGCCAGAGCGAACATGGCGACGGCCGTCGCGGCCGTCCACGCGATGCCAGTGGGGCTGTGGTGGGGTCGAAAGCCGACCGCGAGGACAACCGTGCTTTGTATGGCCAGATAGATCGACAGGGCGACAAAGGCGCAGCCAATCATCCGAATCGCGCGCCGTTGTCGATTCTCCGCGACGTCAGCCAGTTCCCACAGAACCACGATCGACGCGCCAATTTCGATGACGCTGTCTAACCCGAATCCCGCGAGGGCGACTGACTGAGCGGCGAGCGCGGCATAGCTCAGTACCCCTACGCCGACAACATTCCAGGCAAGAGTCGTCTTCTCCAGCCGTCGGCCGCGCCGCACTAGCTGTTCGCCGCTCCGCGCGGGACTGTCGCCTCTCATGAATGAAAAACTTAGAGCGTCGCGATTGAAGGTAACGCACCGATCGCGTGACGCGGTGTGTCTGCAACCAAGGGGATTCTTCTTACCGAAGTTTTATCTTGGACGGCTTGATATCGATCATCTCGATCGAATTCAAGGAAATCGCGAAACTATCGTCAAATGATGTAACGCGTTTCTCCGGCGGGTGACTAATAGACGAATGGCTCCCCCAGCCCTTCGCGCCGAGCCGTTGATCGTCATCGAGGAAGTCGTGTAGTGACGCTAATTCTGATCGCCGTCGTTGCGGGCTTGATCGCGGGCATTTCGCCGTGCGTACTGCCGGTGCTGCCAGTCGTCTTCGTGGCCGGCGCGACCACGAACTCGCCTTCGGCGTGGCGTCGCGCGATCTCCATCGTCCTCGGGCTGATCATCAGCTTTTCGGTCATCATCCTGGCGGGCGCCGAAATTGTCTCGCTCTTTCATCTACCCCAATCGTTCTTGCACTATTTGGGAATCGGCCTCCTGATCGCCATCGGGGTGGGCTTCTTGGTACCCAAAGTTGGTGAGTTGGTCGAGCGCCCCTTCGCCCGGTTCGTCCTCGGTCGCCAACCGACTCTCGCGGGCGGCGGCTTCGTGATCGGGCTCGCCCTCGGTCTCGTCTTTGTGCCGTGCGCGGGACCCGTACTCTCCACGATCATCGTGCTCGGGGCCAACGAGCACGTGAACCTCGAGGCGGTCTTTGTGACGCTCGCGTTCTCGATCGGCGCGTCCGTTCCGCTCATCGCGATCTCCCTTGCCGGCAGTGCGCTGGTCGACCGAGCGCGTGCGCTGCGAACCAAGGCGCCGCTCCTGCGAAAGGTGGGAGGCGCTGTTCTCATCATCATGGCGGTCGCCATCTGGGCCAACGCGTTCAACTCGCTCCAAACCGACGTTCCGGGATACACCAACGCTCTCCAGAAGCACATCGAGGGTTCCGCGTCCATCCGTTCGCAGCTGCGAACTCTGTCGGGCGACAAGACGGACGGCTCACTCGCGAAGTGCCTGCCCAGTGACCCGGTCCTTGAGAAGTGCGGCACCGCACCGAACTTCACCGACATCACCGCCTGGCTCAATACACCCGGCGGCCAGCCGCTCACCATGCAGCAGCTCCGGGGCAAAGTAGTGCTCATCGATTTTTGGACCTACTCGTGCATCAACTGCGAACGCACTTTGCCGCACGTCGAGGCCTGGTACAACCGCTACAAGAACGACGGTTTGGTCGTCGTCGGT
The DNA here is from genome assembly GCA_035485615.1 of Acidimicrobiales bacterium. Taxonomy (GTDB): domain Bacteria; phylum Actinomycetota; class Acidimicrobiia; order Acidimicrobiales; family RAAP-2; genus RAAP-2. Next base: position 1,375 of record DATHNV010000066.1, on the reverse strand, counting down.
GTCCACACGCCCGAGTTCGGCTTCGAGCACGTCGTGAGCAACGTGCGCGCCGAGTCCAAGAGCCTGGGCGTCGACTACCCCGTGGCCGTTGACGACCACGCGGGGACGTGGAACGCGTACGGGAACCAGTACTGGCCCGCGGACTATCTCGTGGACGCCAATGGCGTCGTGCGCCATGAGGAGTTTGGCGAGGGCGACTACGGACTCACCGAAGGTTTGATCCGCACGCTTCTCGTCGCCGCCCATCCCGGCATCAAGCTTCCGCCACCCACCAACGTGCCGAATCTCACGCCAACCCTGCCGACGAACCCCGAAACCTACGTGGGCTACGAGCGCCTCCAGTACCTCGACGACGCCAAGGCCCCCTCGCCGAATCTCCCTACCGCCTTTCACTTTCCTTCGTATCTGGCGCCGGACTACTTCTCCTTCTCGGGGCTGTGGACCGACCACGCCGAGGAGGCCACCGCGGGCACGCAGGCCAAACTAGAGCTGAGTTTTCAAGACGAGGACGTCTACTTGGTGATGGGTGGATCAGGCACCGTCAGCGTCGCCGACGGCAACGGACTGGCTCCGACCACGATCCACGTCACGGGAGTTCCCAAGCTCTACACGCTCTTTCACTCCAAAACGACCTCTGCGGGAACTCTCGTGATGACATTCTCGCCCGGGGTTCAGGCCTACGACTTCACCTTCGGATAACTCCCAGCTACTCGGGATGCTCCATCCCGAATCGGGCCATGAGTGCCCGCTCGTCGTCAGACGTGGGAGGCGCGTCGCGGTGCCACAACTCGTGGAGTCCCGCGAAGTAGCCGTCCATCGCCGGTGCGTGAATCACGAGTAGTCGAGCGTCCACGTCGCTGGTGTTGGCAAAGGTGTGGAGCGTGCCGCGCGGCACGAGGACAAAATCGCGTGCGCCCAGGCTCAACTCCTCTTCGCCCACGACCACCGTGACGGTGCCCTCGAGGATGAAGTAGGCCTCCGAGCAGTTGGTGTGGCGATGCACCGGCGGACGGCGACCGCCGGGCGGCAAGGCGCGCTCCATGAGCGAGAAATCGCCGTCGTCGAGTTCCCCGATGGCCTTGAAGAACATGTCACTGCCCCGCGCGGAGTATTCCTGTGCGCCTTCGCCCGGACCCCATACGCGCGCACGCATTGCTAGTCCGATGAGAGAAAGTCGTCGACCACGTCCATGTAGCGATCTGTCTCTTCGATGAAGGGCATGTGGCTCGAGTCTTCGAAGATCTCCCAGCGCACGTCGGGCACGTTGTCGAAGAAGGGCTGAATCGTGGCGGGGGTTGCCTCGTCGTGTCGCCCCGACAGCAACAAGGTGGGCACGGCAATGGAACGCACGCGATCCACGACGCTCCAGTCGCGC
>DATHNV010000065.1:0-5287 GCA_035485615.1 Acidimicrobiales bacterium | reverse complement strand
GTTGCCCACCACCTCGGTGCCATCCTTGATGGACTCAATGCGACGAATGTCGAGGCGAACTGAAGAATAGAACTTTAATGCACGGCCACCGGGGGTTACCTCAGGTGAGCCATAGATCACGCCTATCTTTTCTCTCAGTTGGTTGATGAAAATTGCAACCGTGTTGGACTTGGAAAGACCACCCGTCAACTTGCGCAGAGCTTGGCTCATTAGGCGAGCCTGGAGACCGACGTGGGTGTCGCCCATGTCGCCTTCGATCTCTGCCCGCGGTGTGAGCGCTGCCACCGAGTCAATGACAACGACGTCGAGGGCACCCGAGCGAATCAGCATGTCGACGATCTCGAGCGCCTGCTCACCGGTGTCGGGTTGGCTAATGAGAAGGTCATCGACGTTCACACCAATGGCGCGCGCGTAGACCGGGTCCATGGCGTGCTCCGCGTCGATGTAGGCGCACACGCCACCATTGCGCTGGGCTTCGGCCACCACGTGCATCGCAAGCGTGGACTTACCCGAGGATTCGGGACCGTACACCTCGACGATGCGTCCCCGCGGGAGACCGCCGATTCCCAGGGCCATGTCGAGGGCGAGGGCTCCCGTAGGAATGGACTCAATGGCGAAGTTCGTCGCCTCGCCCATGCGCATGATCGACCCTTTGCCGAACTGCTTTTCGATCTGGCCGAGCGCGGCGTCAAGCGCCTTGGTGCGATCGTCGGATGCCATTGATGTCTCCTTCTTTGCCGTCATCACAGGCACGCTACGAACCTGCTGTCACATCGGTTGGTCACCGTTGGATCCAACGTACTACGAACAAGTGTTCGTAGTGGGTATTTAACGGGGCGACCGCAAAACCCACGCTTGAACATGAAAAATACTCCCGACTAGGGTGATTTTCGTGGCACAAAGTGACGGTGAAAAGCCCGACATCGACGAAGTTCTCAGCCCTGATATGGATCCTGAGGGCGCCATCAAAGAGGTCTTGGACGCCACCGATTCCAAGGGCCGGGAATCAAAAGAGGAGCCCGACATCATCAGCGATCCAGGAGTTGAGGGCGGCGTGGATGAACCCAACGAGAGCACCGAGGAACCCGGCACCAACTCCTAGTCAGCGAATGCTTGGTAAACCAGGGCTTGGAGCCGACGCTTGATCGGATAAGTCCCGCTCGGCAGGAGTTGGGTGTAGAAACTCGCCGTCAGATCTTCGGCGGGATCGACCCAAAACGTCGTCGAGGCGGCTCCGCCCCACGAATACGTGCCCTCGGAGACCAGCGACTTGTTCGTGCGTCGGTCATTCAAGACCGAACCCCCGAGACCGAAACCCAGACCGGCATACTCAACTTCGGAGTACGAGTCCGCGGCGTACTCGGTGAGATCAGCGTCTCCGGGCAGATGATTCGAGGTAATGAGGTCGACCGTGCGACTCGAGATCACTCGCTCCCCGTCCAGTTGACCACCACCGAGCAACATGGCCGTGAACCGGTCGTAGTCCCGCGCGGTCGAAAGCAGTCCACCGCCGCCACCCAGTATTCGCGGCGGGTGCATCGAGTACTTGGCCCAGCTCTCTTGGGGCGACGATCCTCCAGCCAGGGGAAAGTACAGCATGGCCATACGTTCGGCCTTTTCTGGTGGGCACCACCACTCCGTGTCGCTCATGCCCAGGGGATCGAAGATCCGCTCCTTCAGGAATACGTCCAGCGATTGTCCACTCCAGATCTCGATGAGTCGACCCAGTACGTCAAAGGCGACCGAGTAGTTCCACCGCGACCCGGGTTGAAAGACCAAAGGACTCGTGCACCAGTCGTGGACCGCTTCCTCCAGGGTGGCGCCGTGCTTGAAGAGAAAGTCGTACCCCTTGTCGCGATAGATCTGGTCGACCGGATGGTTGTACTGAAACCCATAGGTGAGGCCGCTGGTGTGAGTAAGGAGGTGATGGACGAGCACGGGCGTCTCGGCCGCGACAGTCTCGGGACTTTCCGGCGTTCCCCCCGACCAGACGCGGGGCTCGCGAAGCTCGTCGATCCATCGACCGACCTCACTGTTGAGATCGAAGCGGCCCTCTTCGAACAGCATCATCGTGGCGACCGCCACGATCGGCTTGGTCATTGAGTAGATGCGCCAGATCGTGTCGTCGGTGACCGGCAGGTCGCGTTCGCGGTCTCGGTAGCCACCCTTCGCACTCCACACCAATTGACCCCCGCGTCGCACGGTGGCGAGCCACCCGGCGAGGCGCGCATCTTCGACGTAGCGATCAAAGTAGGTAGCGATGCGCGTGAGGCGATCCGGGGAGAAACCCCACTCGCGCGGATCAACCTCGACGATTAGATCTGACATACGACCTCCTCACGTGAGGTTAGAGGAGACGAAACGCATCGTCGGTCCTAGAGAACGCGACGAAGAACGTCGAGCGCGCTGATGGCCGAGTACGCGCGCACCCGTGGCCGATCGCCCGGCAGGTGCAGGGCCGCGTGCGTGACGTGCTCACCCAGGGAGAGCCCCACGAACACCGTGCCCGCAGGTTGTCCGTCCTGCTCTTCGGGTCCCGCCACGCCGGTCACGCTCAGTCCCACGTCGCTCTTGAGGAGTCGCCGCACACCCTCGGCCATCGCCTCGGCGGCCTGTCCGCTCACCACGGGCCCCTCGGGTACGCCCAAGACGTCGTACTTGACATCGGAGGCATAACTCACGACGCCACCGCGAAACCAACTCGAGGCGCCCACGACATTGACCAGCCGGCTCGCGATCAGACCCCCGGTTAGCGACTCGGCGACCGCGAGAGTCAATGATCGTTCGACCAATTTGGCCGCCACGACCGCTTCCATCGTCTCGTCCTTCACGCTGAAGATAATGTCGCCGAGCTTGTCTTCGATGAGGGTCGTCACCGCGCGCTCCTCCTCGGCGAGCAGCGCCGTGGCCTCGTCGTCGTCGCTGCCCTTGGCCGTGATTCGTACCTTGATGCCCTCGATGCCCGAGGCCAAAAACGCGATGGTGACGCGCCCGCCGAGAGCGAGCACGTCGAATCGGTCGCTGACCGCTTCGGCGAGTCCGGACTCACTCGCGCCCCACGTGCGAATCACCGTGCTCTTGATCACCCCGGACTCACCCGCCTCGCGTTGACGCTCCAGGAGGTCGGGCAGGATGGCGCGCTCGAACATGTCGGACATCTCGTAGGGCACGCCGGGTACCGCGTACATCACCTTGAGTCCCAGGGGGCAGATGAGTCCCGGAGCCGTGCCCCGCGTTTGGGGGATGATCGTCGCGCCCTTTGGCACGTCGGCCTGGAGCAGATTGTTCTCGGGCATCTCACGCCCGCGCGAGCGAAACGCGCGCTGAATGACCGCCACGATCTCCTCGTGACGCTCCAGGGGAACGTTCATCACCTCGGCCAGCGCGGCGCGGGTGATGTCGTCTTGGGTCGGCCCTAGCCCGCCACAGACGATGACCGCGTCGCTACGCGCCAGCGCCGTGCGAAAGGCGAGCACGATGCGCTCGTGGTTGTCACCGACGTGCTGATGGAAGTGCGACGCGATGCCGTGGGCCGCGAGTTGCTCGCCGAGCCACTGGGAGTTGGTGTCGGGAATCTGGCCGAGCAGCAGTTCCGTGCCGACCGCGACGATCTCAACGCGCACCGGCCACGACTCTCTTGCCCCCCTCGTAGTACTGCCATCCGGTGTAGATCGTGAGGGCGACCGCGATCCAGATCGTTACGAAGGCGAAGACCAGGTGATGCCCGGTGAGGGGCAGCACGCAAAAGCCAATTCCCCAATCCTGGGCGAACGTCTTCCACTTGGCCAGTCGGCTGGCCGGAATCGAGACACCGTGTCGGGCAGCGCGGCTGCGAAAGGCACTCATCCACACTTCGCGCACCGTAATGATGATCGCCGGAATCACGAAGAAGTGGATGCCGTGGGGGCGCGAGATGATGATCGCGTACAGTCCGCCCAAGACGATCACCTTGTCGGCCAGGGGATCGAGGAAGGCGCCCGAGGTGGTCGGGCCGTGTCGGCGCGCCACGATGCCGTCGAAGTAGTCCGAGGCGGCGACCGATAGTCCCACCACCGTCGTCCACCACGAGATCCGGTCAAAGACGATCAGGTAGATGAAATAGGGCGCCACGCAGAGGCGAAACGCGGTCATCATGTTGGCCGGCGTCAGGAGAGCGGTCGGCCCGTAGGTGCGCTCGCTACTCACGCCACCACCGCCTCGAGGTCGATGCCCCGGCTCGCCACGATCTCCCCCTTGACCACGGAACCCACCCTAAGGCTCGGTGCTACGTGGATGACACCATCGATCTCAGGACACTCGCGCACGCTGCGCGCCACGCCCGGCGCGTCGATGAGGAGCTCCGCCATCGTTCCCACCAACGCATCGCGCTTTCGCGCGGTGATGGTGTCTTGAAGTTCAGAGACCTCGCGCAGGCGTTCGAGGGCCAGCTCGTGGGACACGGGCGCGTCGAGATCATTCGCGTAGGTGCCCACTTCAGAAGAGAAAGTAAAGAATCCGGCCCAGTCCAACTGGGCTGCTTCCACAAAGTCGAGCAGCGCGCGCTGATCGTCCTCCGTCTCGCCGGGGTACCCCAGGATGAACGACGAACGAAACGTGGCCTCGGGCTCGACCGCGCGGATGGCGGCGATTCGCTCAAGGAAGCGCGCGCCATCCCCCCACCGACGCATGCCGCGCAACAGGGGACGCGACGCGTGTTGCAACGAGAGGTCGAAGTACGGCACCTTGGTCGCAAGAATCGTCTCGATGAGACCCTCGGTGAGTCCCGACGGGTACAGGTACAGAAGGCGCACGCGCTCGACTTCGTCCGTGAGGGCACGAGTGAGTTCGATCAATGGTTGCGTGCCGCCGTCGTCGAGCACCTCGAGCGCCCCGCCGCGTCCCACGCGGCGACGATCGTGTCCCCAACTCGCGAGGTCCTGAGCGATGAGGACAATCTCCTTGACGCCGCCTGCGACGAGGTCACGCGTCTCGGCGACGATGTCAAGCGTCGAACGAGATCGCTGGTCCCCGCGAAAGGTCGGGATCGCACAGAAGCCACAGCGCCGGTCACATCCCTCGGCGATCTTCACGTACGCCCAGGGGGCCTTCGCAGCGGGGCGCGGCAAGTTCAAGAGGTCAAAGGAGGGACGCGTCAGCGTACGCAGGGTTACCGGCGTGGACTCGATCAGGCTCGCGCCAAAGCCCGCCACGAGGTCAACTTCGGGTAGGGCGGCGGCGAGCTCGTCGCCGTAGCGCTCGGCCATGCAGCCCGTCACCACCAGGCGCGCGCCCTTGGTCTTCACGTCCG
>DATHNV010000064.1:0-3906 GCA_035485615.1 Acidimicrobiales bacterium | reverse complement strand
AGATCGACTGGCTGGGCAGTGCGTCACTGTCGATTGCGGTGACCCTGGTGATGCTGGCGCTATCGATCGGCCCGAGCGTGGGCTGGACCAGCGCGTGGACGGTGGGCGGGTTCGTGCTCGGGGCCGCGCTGATGGGTGTCTTCGTGTATCGACTGCGACACGCCGCGCACCCGCTGATTCCCGCTGCCTACTTCGGTCGTCGCAACTTCGTCTTTCCGATGTTGCTGCGAGCGTGCGCCAACTTTGCCTACTTCGGCGCCTTCTTCCTCTTTCCGCTGCTGATGGAGCAGGGATATGGCTATTCGATCTCGCGGGTGGGCGCCATCGCCATCGCGCGTCCGCTGGTGTTCGCGATCTCCTCGCCCATCGCGGGCTACGTCGCGGTGCGCGTCGGCGAGCGCGTGAGTGCGGTGGCGGGGGCCGCTTTCCTCACCGGGTCGTTGGCGCTATTTGCCCTGCTGAGCCCGAGTTCGGGAACCTGGATCGTGATCATCGCCCTCGCGCTGTCGGGTCTTGGTCAAGGCGTCGCGCTGCCGTCGACGAGTTCGGTCATGGCTAATGAGGTCAAGGTCAGTGAGTTTGGCGTCATGTCGGCGGCCCAACTGCTCGCCGTCCAAGTTGGCGAAGTCGCGGGGATTCAAGTGCTCGAAACGGTGCAACAGGCCATTGCGCGCCGACGTGGACTGAGTCACGCTCACCCCGGAGCCGCGCTCCTCTCGACGTTTCACACCTCCTTTGTGATTGGTGCGTTGGTGGCGGGCGGGGGACTGGTTGCCGCCTTCTTCATCCGATCGCTGCCGCGGACTCGCCTTCGGTCGCCCTAGAGCGCGCCCATTAATCTGGAGGCCTATGACCCAGGACATACTGATTGGCGCGGAGCCCTACTCGCATCAGGGAGGATCGTCGGGCGTTCTCGTGCTCCACGGCTTCACCGGTAATCCCTCGTCGCTACGGTCGATCGCCGAACTCGCAGCCGACAAGGGGTTCAGTGTGGAGTTGCCTCGTCTGCCCGGGCACGGCACGAACGTCGAGGACATGATGACCACGACGTGGGCCGATTGGACGCAGAGTGCCGAAGCGGCGTACCTCGATCTCGCGTCGCGTTGCGAGCGAGTGGCGATCGTCGGTCTTTCCATGGGTGGCTCACTCACGGCGTACCTGGCCGAGCGCCACGACGGCCTCGCGGGGTGCGTGTTCATCAACCCGTTTGTGAAATCGCCGGCGGCCGAGATCGTCGAGGGTCTCGACGCTCTCCTCGACGCGGGTCTCGAGACTCTCGACTCGATTGGCTCGGACATCAAAAAAGAAGGCGGACTCGAGTCTTCGTACGATGCGACGCCGCTCGCGGCCGCCAAGTCGCTGTTTGCGGGCATCGCCGGCGTCAACGACGACTTGAGTCGCATCACGTGTCCGGTGTTATTGCTCTCCAGTCGCGAGGACCACGTGGTGACGACTGACAACGGCGACGACCTCGTCGAGAAGGTACGCGGTCCCGTCGAGCGAGTGTGGCTGGAGAACTCGTATCACGTCGCGACGTTGGACAACGACCAGGCACTGGTCGAGTCGCTGACGCTGGACTTTCTCGTTCGGGTCCTCTAATCGTGGTCGAGCCGCTGCGTCGCGAGGACGTCGCCAAGGTGGCCGCCCTGGCCCGACTTAGTTTGAGCGACGAGGAACTCGACATGTTCACCTCCCAGCTCGCGCAGATTCTCGAGCACGCCAACGACATCGCCGCCCTGTCCCTCGAGGACGTCGTGCCCACTGCCCATCCCTTTGACCTGATCAACGTGGTGCGCGAGGACGTCATCCAGCCGTGCCTGTCGCGCGATGAGGTTCTCGCGATGGCCCCCGACGCCGAAGACGGACGTTTCGCTGTGCCGCGCATCATGGGAGAGGCACCGTGAAAAGTGCGCTCGACACCGCTCGGGATGTGCGCAACGGCGCCGTCACCGCGCGCAGTGTGGCCGAGACTTCCTTAGCGTCCATTCGGGCGCGCAACGAGGAACTCAATGTCTTTGTGCACTTAGACGAGGAGGGCGCCTTGGCGCGCGCGAGCGATGTCGACGAGCTCGTGGCGCGAGGCGACGACCCGGGCCCACTCGCAGGTGTGCCGATCGCCCTCAAGGACAACCTGTGTCGCAGGGGCGAGCTCACGACGGCAGGCTCGCGGATTCTCGAAGGTTGGCGACCGCCCTACACCGCGACCGTGGTCGAGCAAGTTCTCGCGGCCGGGGCGGTCGTGATGGGCAAGACCAACATGGACGAGTTCGCTATGGGCTCGTCGACCGAGACGTCGTACTACGGTCCCACGCTCAATCCCCTGGACCCAACGCGGGTGCCGGGTGGATCATCCGGCGGGTCGGCCGCTGCGGTCGCTGCGGACATGACACCACTCGCGCTCGGTTCGGACACTGGCGGTTCGATCCGTCAACCCGCCGCGCTGTGTGGCGTCGTGGGCGTGAAGCCGACCTACGGCCTGGTCTCGCGCTACGGGCTCATCGCGTTTTCCAGTTCGCTCGATCAGATTGGACCGTTCGCGAACACCGTGGCCGACGCCGCGCTCTTGCTCGAAGTGATCGCCGGTCACGACGCGAGGGACTCCACGTCGCTGCCGGTCGGCGCGCCGTCGCTGCTGAGTGCGCTCGACGAGGGCGTCGCTGGCAAGCGAATCGGCGTCGTGAAGGAACTGATCGAGGGGGCCGATGAGGACGTGGTAGCCGCGGTGACCCGCGCTCGCGACGTGCTTGAGGCGGCGGGTGCGACGATCGTGGAGCTCTCGATTCCCGAGTGCCGTTTGGGACTGTCGGCCTACTACCTGATCGCCCCGGCTGAGGCGTCGAGCAACCTCGCGCGCTTCGACGGCGTGCGCTATGGACTGCGCGTGGACGCCGAGGACGTGACGGCCATGAACGAGGCCACGCGCACCCTGGGCTTTGGGGCCGAGGTCAAGCGCCGCGTGATGCTCGGGACCTACGCGCTCTCGGCGGGTTACTACGACGCCTACTACGGCCAAGCCCTCAAGGTCCGCACCCAGATGATTCACGCGTTTCGCCGCGCGTACCAAGAGGCCGACCTGTTGCTCGGGGCGACTGCGCCTTCCGTCGCCTTTCGCTTCGGTGAGAAGACGAGCAATCCACTCGCCATGTATCTCTCTGACGTCTTTACGATTCCCACCAACCTCGCGGGCGACGCGGCGATCTCGGTGCCCTTCGGTCGCGGCGAAGCGGATCTACCTATCGGAGTGCAACTACTCGGCCCCGGACACAGCGAGGCGGGGCTGATCGCTGCAGCCCGGGTCTTAGAGGTGGCGTCATGACACTTGAAGGATGGGAGATGGTGGTGGGCCTTGAGGTCCACACCGAGCTCAAAACTGTCACGAAGATGTTCTGCGGGTGCGAAAACGTCTTTGGCGCCGAGCCCAACACCAAAGTGTGCCCGGTGTGTCTCGGACTGCCCGGGTCACTGCCGGTATTGAACGTGCGCGCCGTGGAGCTCGCGATGGCGATCGGCGTGGCACTGCACTCGACAATCAGTCCCTCGACGTTCCACCGCAAGAACTACTTCTATCCCGACATGCCCAAGGACTTTCAGATCAGCCAGTACGACCTGCCCATCAACGTGGGCGGGTACGTTGACCTGCCCGACGGCTCGCGGGTCCGCATCGAACGCGCCCACCTCGAAGAAGACACCGGTAAGTCAACGCACCTGGGTTCGAGTGGTCGTATTCACGGGGCTGAGCGATCACTGGTGGACTACAACCGTTCGGGCGTGCCGCTCGTCGAGATTGTCTCGGGACCTGATATCCGCTCGTCAACGCAGGCGCGACTCTACGCCTCGGAGCTACGCGGCATCTTGATCGCGACGGGCGCATCGGACGGGCGCATGGAGGAGGGCTCGATGCGCATC
>DATHNV010000063.1:0-3967 GCA_035485615.1 Acidimicrobiales bacterium | reverse complement strand
ATGTTGGGTGCGAGCGTCGAACGATTCGCGTGAGCTCGCTTCGACCTAGCGAACGGCGGGGGAGATTGTGATCGCCACGTCGGTCGCCTACGACATTGTCTTTCTGGTTCACATCTTGTCGGCCGTGGCCACCATCGTCGTGTTCATCGCCATGCGACTCGCGGCACTCAGTGTCGTGCGCGGCGCCGACGCCAGCACGCAGGCGTTACGGTTTCCCGCTCGCCGGAACTGGGCGGCGCGACTGATGCACCTCCTGCCCATCACCGGGTTCATCATGGTGGCAAGCGGGGGACGCTCGGTGTCCTTTGCGCACGCGTGGGTGATCGTGGGTCTGGTGTGTTACCTCGCGGCGGCCGGTCACCTCGAGGCGAGAACGTTGCCCCAAGAGCGGTTGGTGGCCTCGGCCGTCGAGCGCGACGGGGTGGCCTCGCGTGATCTCGGCCTCACGCTGCTGCGCTCGATTGACATACTGCTCGCGATTATCGGCGTCGCGTTCGTCACGATGCTCATTCAGTATTGACCCGCGGGCTGCACGTTGTCACACCGAAAGCCCTCAGTAGGCTGACCCATTGACGATTTACGTCGATGGTGAAGGGGGATCAGTGCGGCGAGGTTGGGCTCGGACTCTCGCCGTCGTGTCAACGACCTCGGTCCTACTGGGCGCGGCGCTGATCAGTTCTCCCTTCGCGGGTGCCGCGCACGCGCCGGCCCTGGATCAGCCCTTGGGTGTCGCGGCGAGTGGCGGTCACGTCTGGGTGGCCAACGCGAGGGGCAACAGCGTGAGTGAGTTCGACGTCACCAGTGGCGCTCTCGTGCGGACGATTCCTCGCAGTACGTACGGGTTCGCCACGCCGATCGGGATTGGCACGAATCGCTCGAACGTGTGGGTGGCCAATAAAAGCGCCAACTCCTTGACCGAACTCAGCGCGAAGACCGGGGCCCTCGAGCGAATTGTGAAGGGTCCGTCGTACCACTTCTCCGATCCCATCGGGCTCGCATTTTCCGGGCCGTATCTGTGGGTGGCGAGCGAGACCGGCGGGCTGAGCGAAATCAGCGCCATCAACGGGGCGCTCATTCGGGTGGTGACGCCCAAGGTGGGGGACTTCGATAATCCCGTGGACGTGACGGTGTCGGGCAACATGGTCTGGGTCGCGAACGAGGCCGGAGACTCCTTGAGCGAGCTCAACGCGACCAATGGCACCTTGGTGCGAAACATCACGAGCTCCGGTGCCTTTATCGCACCCATCGGCCTCGCGGTCAGTGATCAGAGTCTCTGGGTGAGTGCCGCGAGCGGGAACGGTGTCGCCCAGCTCGACGTGTCCAGCGGGGCGCTCGTGCGCTTCATCACCGACGCCAAATTCAAGTTCAACGCACCGTGGAACATCATGATCAATCGAACACACCTGTGGGTGGTGAACGCGAACGGCAACTCAGTCACCGAGCTGGACGCGTCGACGGGCACTCTTATCCGGGTGATCTCGGGTCACAAGTACGGCTTCGATAATCCCATTGCGCTGGTTTCGGTGGGCAACGAGATTTGGATCGCCAATGGCGCGGGCAACTCGGTCACGGTCGTGAACGCCGCAACCGGGGCGCTCGTTCACTACCTGCGCTAACTAGCGCGGCGAGCCGTCGCTGGTCGCACCGGCAAAGGGGCGAAATCGCAGTGCGCTGAGAAAGATCGCAAGATCAACGGCCGCGAAGGCCGCCAAGACCACTGGCACCACGTGAATGTGAAAGTGCGCCACCATCAGGCTCTCGAGTCCCGGGCCCGTCACCCCGCCCACCATCGTGAAGAGAAAGAGCCACGAGAGTCCGTCGCTATCACTCGGACAGAGCAGCGTGTACCACAACAGGCCCATCGGAAAGACCGAGGCGATGATCAGGCCGAGCACGGGGTACGCGAAAGGGGCGACGGGATCGGCCAAGGCGATCAGGCACACCGCGATGGCCAGACACAGTCCACCCAAGACGAGTTTCTGTTCGGCGAAGCGGCGATGGAGTGGTCCGCCGAGCGATCGCCCGAGCGCCATCCCCGTCCAAAAACCCGCGGTGACCACGCTGCCGATGGACTCGGAGTAGCCCACGCCGTGGATCTGGGTGGCCATCCAGCCCGACGCGCCCGTCTCCAGAGCGGTGTAGAAGATGTAGGCGAACACGAAGGTGATGAGGATCGGTCGGCGGCGCGACTTCGCACCGGGCAGATCGATGCCCGGTGCCGCGACCTGGGGCGGCGCGATGATGCCGCGATTCGACATGGACAACAGAAGCGCGATGACGCACAGACCCGCGAACAGCGTGGGAAAGTTCCGGGGGCCGAGTCCGATGATCACCAGCGGACAGATCACCGCGCCCACGCCATAGCCAGCGTTGGCCACACTGAGTCGGTGCGCGCGCCCCACCGCGTTGGTGCGTGTGAGAAGCGTGTTTAGGGCGAGGTCCAGTGCGCCAAAGCCAAGCCCAATGAGCAGAACACTGAGCAGAAAGAGTGTCCAGGAGTGCGAGAGTGCGGCGCCTGCAGCTCCGAGCGCGATCGCGGTGAGAGTGACCGTGAGTACCACCCGGCCGTCGACGCGCTTCAGTCCGAGCCAGCCCGGCAGCACTCCCACCGACGCGCCCACGAAGTAGACCGAGAGTGCGGCGCCCGCGCTCGGGAGCGACAAGTGGAAACGGTGCGTGAAGCTCTCGAGTAAAGGTCCGAAGAGTGACGTGACGGCGCCCATCAGAATGAACACGCCTGTCGTGCTCGCGAAGGCGAAGGGAGGGAACGTGACTTCGGTCGAGGGGGTAGCGGGCAAGGGGGAGGGGTCGGCAACCACGGGCGACGTTCATCCTAGGTTGGCTACCTTCACGCGAGAGCGCTCAAGTGCTCTCACTACACTTCGCGCCATGGTTTCCCATGACAGCGACTCCGTCTTGGCCGTGGACATCGGAGCGTCCTCGATCAAGTTCTGTCGCGTCGATGACAAAGGTCTACGACTCAGCGACGTGGTGAGGGTGCCCACGCCCTATCCGTGCTCACCCAGTGCGCTCGTCGGGTTCGTCTCGCGCTACGTCGCAGAAAGCGGATGTACACGAGTGGGGGTGGGATTTCCCGGCGCCATGATTGACGGGCGAGTCCTCGAACCCGGCAATCTGTCGCGCGCCAACGGCTTCACTTCGCCGATTGACCCCGAACTCCACGACGCCTGGATCGCGACGAATCTCGAAGAGGCGTTCCGCGAGGCAACGGCGGCGGACGTTCGCGTGGTGAACGATGCCACCCTGGCCGCGCTCGGCTGCTGCGTGGGCGAAGGCCGCGAGTTGGTCTTCACCCTGGGCACCGGTTTTGGGATCGCTCTCGTGGCAGATGGCCAGATAGTGCCGATTCGCGACGTCGGCGCAGAAATATTTGACAACGCCCAAACCTACGACGAGGCGCTCGGAGATCACGCGCGCGCGAGTGACGAAAGGTGCTGGCGCGAACGACTGGTCTGGGCGGTATCGCGGTTCGTGAGCGAGTTCTCCGTCACGGTGGTCCACCTCGGCGGTGGGAACTCACGTCGCGTCGACCTCGCGACGATGTCGGGTATCAACGCGACGTTTATCGTGAATGACAACGACACAACGTTGTCGGGCGCTGCCAGACTCTTTGAGAGTTAGCGCGCGACCGTCGAATTCAGGAGGATCGATGACGACGATTTTTGAAGAAGAGATTCGCTCCCAGGCCGACATTCTGCGCCGTCGTGCGAAGGACGGCGCGCTCGAGGCGCTCGCGGTGGCGTCGGAGTTTCGCGACGTGGACTACCTGTTGGTCGCGGCCCGAGGATCGTCGGACAACGCGGCGGTCTTCTTTCAGTACTTCGCCGGTCAGGAACTCGGCGTCCTTGTCGCGCTCGCCACACCGTCTCTCTACGAGTCGGGTCGAACGATCGGTTTGAAGGGCGCGGGCGTCCTCGCGATTTCACAGTCCGGGCGAACCCCAGGG
>DATHNV010000062.1:0-8584 GCA_035485615.1 Acidimicrobiales bacterium | reverse complement strand
CGTCGTAGTAGAGAAAGCCGGCCACCAGGCGATCGGTGCGCAAGGTGGGTAGGTGTTCGAGGGCCTCGTCGGCGCTGACGCGCCGATACCGGTGTCCGATGCGCCATCCGCCACTCAAGTCGTAGATGCGCAGCGCCGCGGCGTAGCCCTTGACGAGTGCCTTGGACGCCACGCCGTTGGAGCCAAAGAGCGGGATAAGAAACGGCAGTGGCTCGACCAGGTACGGGGCATTGCGCAGTAGTCGTTGACGTTCGCGCAAGTTTTCGTAGACCAAGCGGAACTCTTTTTGTTGGAGATAGCGCAGACCGCCGTGGACCATCTTGGACGACTTGGAACTCGTACCCGAGGCGATGTCGCCGCGGTCGATGAGTGCGACGCGCAGCCCGCGCGAGGCGGCGTCCATCGCGACCCCCGCACCCGTCATGCCCGCCCCAATCACAACGACGTCAAAGACCGAACTGGCCATCGCGTGCACGGAAGCGTCGCGCTCGAAGGTGCTCACCCCGCAATGTTGGCACAGGGCCCCGAAGTATCTTGCGGGGTATGGACTTTGAACTCTCGCCCGAGATGACCGAACTGCGCCGCACGGTGCGTCGCCTCGCTCAGGAGAAGATCAAGCCGCGCGCCCGAGAGATCGATTCAACGGGCGAGTACCCCCAGGACATCTTCGAGGAGTTGCAGCGCGCCGATCTGTTGGGTCTGTGCATCCCCGAGGAGTACGGCGGGTCGGGCGCGGGGATCACGGGTCTGACGATCGCCATCGAAGAGGTCACCAAGTACTCCAATGTGATCGGACTCATGCTGTTGTTGACGCGACTGCCCACGGGACCCATCATGATCGCAGGTAACGAGGAGCAAAAACAGAAGTATCTGCCGGGCATCGCGAACGGTTCACAGCGCGCCGCCTTTTGTTTGAGTGAGCCGGGCGCGGGATCCGACGTGGCCGGGATGCGCACCCACGCCGCACCGGATCCCGATGAGGAGGACGGCTTCGTGCTCAACGGCACGAAGTGCTGGATCTCCGGGGGGATGCAGGCCGACTGGTTCGTCGTCTTCGCCAAGGTCGGCGACCCCACCCTGCGTCAGCACCGCAACATCTTCGGGTTCATCGTGGCGGCCGATTCGCCCGGCGTGACGCGACCTCGCGTTGACGAAAAAATGGGCGTCAAGGGCATCGACACCACCGAGATCGTCTTCGAGGACGTGAAGGTCGGTCCCCGCGACGTCATTGGCGGCGGGTTCTTGCTGGCGATGCAGTCGCTCAACGCGATGCGTCCGATCGTGGCGGCCCGGGGACTCGGGCTCGCCGAGGGTGCGTTGATGTACGCGACCGACTACGTGAAGGAGCGACAAGCGTTCGGCCAGACGATCGCGGACTTTCAAGGCATCCGCTGGGAGATCGCCAAGTGCGCCACCGACATTGAAGCCGCTCGGCTTCTTACGTATCGCGCGGCGTGGCTCGCCGACCATGGCCTGTACGCCAAGGAGCACGTCCCGATGCTCTCGATGGCCAAGTACTACGCGACCGAAGTGGCCGTGCGAGCCTCCGGGCTGGCCGTTCAGCTACTGGGAGCGGCCGGGTACATGCACGACCACCCGGTCGAGCAGTACTACCGAGACGCGAAGCAACTCACGATTGTGGAGGGCACGAGCCAGGTTCAACTCAACCTGATTGGACAGGGCGTGGTGCATCACGACCTGTGGTGGGACTGAGCGCTATTCGATGTTGACGACGGGGCAGGTCAGGGTGCGCGTGATCCCGGGGACCTTTTGGATCGCTCCCACGATGAACTTACCGAGGTCGTCCACACTGCCCGCCTCGCAGCGCACGATGACGTCGTAGGGACCGGTTACCTCAAAGGACTCCAGCACGCCCGGTACGGCGCGAGTGGCGAGTACGACCTTTTCGCTCGAACCAATTTCCGACTGAATCAGGATGTACGCCTGTACCGACATGAGAAGCCTTTCTCTTCGCTTGCTCCCATACTGCCCGTTTTTCGAACGATGCGCTAATCCGGGCGCTGGGAGTTGCCCATATGCCACTGATGACAAAACTCGCAGCGATAGACGCCGAGCTCGGCGCCGTTGAGCGTCCACGCCAACTGCGCGGCGCTTTTTGCTTCGCGTTCCGTGCGGTACGCCTTCTTGGGCGAACCTTCACGCGTCACGTGCGATGAGACCCGTCCGGTGGAGTGCGTGGGGGTGCGCGGTCGTCGGCGACGGGCCTTCATGATTACCCAAGGTAATGCGTTCTCGGTAAATTGAGGTCGTGACGATCCAGGCGCAACCCGACGTTGTCGTCGAGTCGACCGTCGAAACCGATGAGGGCGACCACGAGCGCTTCACCCATTTAGTCCTCGAGGGCTACACGCCCAAGGACGGTGAGTTCGTGGCACTCGGCAACTCGGTCATCGACGGCATGGTCAACGCGACGCCGGTGATGGCGCTGTGCGGCAAGGTCTGGGTCCCGGGTCGCGATCCGGCGAAGTATCCGGTCTGTCCGACGTGCAAGGAGATTGCCCTCGGTCTGGGCTGGTCGCTGCCGGGAACCTAGAACCTCGCTCGAACCTCGCGCCGTTAGAGTCGGTGTCACCATGAAGCGCGCCCTGGCCCTCCGTCATCACCTCGAAGATCACCCCGGACTCGTGGGTGAGGCGTTCGCTAAACGCGGCTACGACGTGGACGTGGCAATGATCGATGAGTCCCAACGCGCCCCCTCGCTCGAGGGTTACGACACCCTCATCATCCTCGGCTCGAAGAGTGCGGTCTACGACGTGGAGCAGCAGTCGGGCTGGTTTCGCCACGAACTCGCCCTCATAGCGGAAGCGGATGCGCGCGGCGTCCCGATCCTGGGTATCTGCTTTGGTGCACAGGCTCTGTGCCACTTCTTCGGCGGCACGGTGCGTCGAGCCGAGCACGATGAAATCGGGTGGTTCGAGATCGACGTGCGAGACGGCGTCGAGTTGTCCACCGGACCGTGGCTGGAGTTTCACTTCGACGAGTGCGTGGTGCCCGACGTGGCGGAAGTCTGGGCGACGACGCCTCATGCGGTCCAGGCCTTCGTGGTTGGTCCCCACCTCGCGGTGCAGTTTCACCCAGAAGTAGACGACGTCCAGCTCAAGGACTGGCTGTCGGCCGATGAAGACGAAGTGCGTGACTTTGGCGTCGACGTCGACGCGCTGATCGCTCGCACCGCCGCCGAGACTCCCGCTGCACGGGTTCGCGCGCAAGAGTTGGTTGACCTGTTCCTGAGCCGCGCTGGCTAGACGGTGTCTTTGGACGACGAGCTGTTAACGATTCGCATCGAGCGACCCGCCACGGGGGGAGGGGTGGGCCGCGCGCACGACGGTCGCGTCAGCTTCGTGCGGAACTCACTCGTGGGGGAACTCGTTCGGGTCCAGGTGACCGAGGTGACCTCGAAGTTCTACCGCGGCGAGGCGATTGAGATTCTTGAACCGAGCCCCGATCGAGTGTCGCCGCCGTGTGCTTACGCCCACCCGTTCGGTTGTGGAGGGTGTGACCTACAGCACGCTGACGCCCGCGCTCAGCTCGAGTGGAAGACGGCGCTCGTCGCCGAACATTTGCGTCGCATCGCCGGCGTCGAGCGCGACGTCGAGATGGAGTCCGGAACGCTCGGCGAAGCCACGCGGACACGGCTTCGTTGCGCGGTGAATGAGCAGGGTCAGCTCTGTCTGCGCAGGGCGCGATCCAACGACCTGGTGCCACTGGACACGTGCTGGGTGGCACAGCCAGCGTTCGACGAGGCGTTCGCGCATGCGTGGCCCGGCGTGCAAGAAGTTGAGTTGCGGGCGATCGGTGACGGCGAGCCCTTCGCCGTCACGCGCAGCGGCCGCGACGCGTTCGCCACTGTCGAGGTGCGCTCCCTGGGCGGTGCGCCGCTTGACCCGTCGACGCACTCGCGCGCCAGCGTCGGTGCGCACGTGTATCGAGTGGGGCCGCGATCGTTCTGGCAGTCGCACCGCGACGCGCCCACCATATTGAGCGACGCGGTCATGGCGTTGGTGCGACTCGATGGTGGCGACGACGCGGTCGATCTCTACAGCGGGGTCGGACTGTTCAGTGTTCCACTCGCTCGGCGCGTGGGTGAACGCGGTCGCGTCATCGCCGTGGAGTCCTCGCCCTACGCCGTTCGCGACGCGCGCGAGAACGCGAGTGGGCTTCGCCAAGTCAAAGTTCGCGAGTGGTCGGTGACGCCACGGTCGGTGAACGACACCGTGCGCGAAGACTCCGTGGTCGTCCTCGACCCGCCGCGACAAGGTCTCTCCCGGGGAGTCGCGGACGCACTCGCCGCCCGGCGGCCACGACAGGTCGTCTACGTGTCGTGCGACGCGGCGACGTTCGCGCGCGACCTTAAGAACTTTTTAGGTCACGGGTTTGTCCTAAGTGACCTGCGAGTATTTGATCTCTTTCCGATGACCGAACACGTCGAGATCGTCGCGAACCTTGACAGCCCGACCTAAAAGGTAGATAGTGCTGGTGGAGGGACAAATCACCTAGACCCTTAAGGGGGCTGAGTATGTCGATCAAGTTAGATCATCACCACCGCGTCACCGCTCAGAAACTGTTCTGTCACCCGTTGAACCACAACATTCAATGGCACGACGTCTGTTCTCTGTTAGCCCGCTTCGGCGAAGTCCACGAGACTCATCGCGGGAACTGGGCGATCACGGTTGAAGGCGAGACTGTCTCATTCGGCTCGACTCGCACGCGCGAGCTCACCGAAGACCAGGTGGTGAGAGTTCGAAACTTTCTTCGATCCTTCGGACTTACGAAAGACGCTTTGACCGCGGCCTGAGCACTACTCTGGCGCGGTGTCCGCGCGCCTCTTCGTGCTGCTTCCGCCGTCACAGGGCAAGGCTGCGGGCGGTCGGCGTCGCTCCGGTCATGGCCGATTTGACGACACGCTCGTTACCGAGCGCGAACGGGTGGTTGACGCGCTCAAAGAGTTTCTCGATGACGCCACGCCGGGCGAACTGGCAATCACCTTCGGAGCACGCGGACCGTTGCTGGATCGAACCGTTGCGGCAGCCCGCGTGTTTGTCGCAGGCGACGCGCCGCTGCTGCCCGCGTGGCGCCGGTATCAGGGCGTCGTATGGAACTACTTGAGTCCCGCGACGCTCACGCCCGCGGCGCGTCGTCGCATCCTTGTCCCCTCGGGCCTGTACGGGCTCGTCGCTGGCGAAGATCCCATCGCGGACTACCGACTTCGGATGAGCGCCAGTCTCGCGAGTTTGGGAGGTCTCGCTCGGTTCTGGCGTCCGCACGTCACGTCCGCGCTTCTCGGCGCCACGACCCGCGCGGTCATCGTTAACTTGTTGCCGCATGAACACGCGGCGAGCATTGAGTGGGCAAGTCTCGAGCAACAACGTCGGGTGATCAGTGTGCGCTTCGTGGCGGCCGATGAATCGAGAGCCGTCGGCCATGACGCCAAGGCCATCAAGGGAGAGTTGGCCGGTGCGGTGCTGCGCGACGGGCTAGCGGCCTTCGACGTGCCCAAGCGACTGGGCTGGACCATCGAACGTCGCGGTGACGTCGTGTTTGCGCGCGCTCCGCTCACCCGCGAGATCGGGGTCACGTCCTAAGTTGTAGCCATGAATGAGGGTTCGGTCATCATGGAGCAGCAGCTTCGCTCGTCGTGGATCTCTGCGATCATCGGAGGCATCGCGCTCCTCTACGTTGTCCTGGCCACCCTTTTTTTGAACAGCGCGTCGTCCATTCCCACGGTGGCGTTGGTCGTGGTGGCCTTTGCCTTCGTCGTTCAGCTGACCGCCATCGTTCTGTTCCTTCGCGTGGTCGTGCGAGTGGTCCAGATGGAGTCCGGTCGGGCTCTGCTCGTCGCGTACGGCCCCGGGGGTCACCTTCGTCAAGTCTTCGAGCCGTCGGAGATTGAGTCCGCGCAGGTGCGAGAGCTCTCGTTCACTCAGATGGGAGGCTTTGGCTATCGGGGGAGTTTGCGTCTGCTGCGCCGCGCGGCACTGTCAACTCGCCGCGGCGACGCACTCGAACTTCACCTCACCCGGGGTCGTAAGTTTTTTGTGACGGTCGACGATCCAGCGGATTTCGTGAGCGCGCTCAGTCACCAGTAGTTCGTTGTTCGAAGGCGTTCGTGACGGTGCGACGCAGAGACTACGGGCGGACGATGACTCGAAACTCGTTGCCGTCGGGATCGAGCATGATGAGGACACCCTCACTCGTGCCCAGCGCCGTGTGTGTCGCGCCGAGGTCGATCAGGCGTTCAACCTCATCGTGGGTGGTGAGACCGTCACTTGGCGTGATGGTCAGTTGTAAGCGATTGCGTCCCGATTTTGGCAGAAGGGGAGGGCCGCTCCAGGTGATCATTGGTCCCGTGCCGTCCGGGTCTCGAATGACGGTTTCGTCGTTCTGGTCCCAGATCAATGGCCATCCCAACACGTCGCTCCAGAAGTATCCGGTCTCCTTCGTACCGTCGCAGTTGATCGCGCCGAGGCGTTCGCAGGTGGCGAGGAACGCGTTGTCGGGCTCGATGATGCACAGCTCGTTGCCCTCGGGGTCGGCGAGCACGACGTGGGCTTCGTGAGGGCCCTGTCCGACGTCCGCGTGCATGGCGCCCAAGTCGACCAGCCGCTGGACGGTCGCGGATTGGTCCTTGACTGAGTTCGTGGTGAGATCCAGGTGATTGCGATTCTGCGATCGCTTGTCCTCGGAGCTCAGTTCGAAGATGATGGGAAAGCGAGTCCCGTCGGTGGGTACCAGGGTGACTCCGTGCTTCTCGGAGTGCGGGCGCCAGTCGAGCGCGGAAGACCAAAAAGCGACGAGTTTCGCCGGATCTCGGGCGAGAAACGTGAGAGCGGTGAGCCGCGAGGTCACGAGGGAACTCCAATCTCTCACACGAATCGCGCGCCGGCCCTAAGGACCGGCGCGCGATTCAGCCTGGTGGAGGTGGGGGGTAACGAACCCCCGTCCGTCAGTTTCTGAGTGAACCTTCTCCGAGCGCAGCTGGCAGTTGGTTGTCGAGAGCGTCACCAGTGTCAGCGCCGGTGGCGTTCCGTAGATGGCTGAAGTGTCCCCGCGAGATCACCAACGAACCTCGCGGGTAAGCCTTACTTTTATGACACCCGTTATCTAAACCGCAAGGCAGGGTCTAGGCGGATGTTGCTACCTAAGCAGCAAACGCAAGCTGAGGCTTGGCGTTTATTTTGTGTTTCCGGCTCTTTAACGTGGTTCCGGAGACCACGGCTCGCTTCTTTCACTGAGACGACTCACGTCGAATCAATTCACCCCCAGTGGGCACTGCACGGTCTGATGACCGCGGAGAAAGTCTACCGGCCGAAGGAAACTCCTAGCCGTCGGCGTACTTCTCGCGCTGACGCGCTGCCCGGGCCATGTCGCGTTCGGCGTCGCGCTTGGCGATGGCCTGGCGGCGGTCCTGCTTCTGTCGCCCCCGTGCCAGGGCCAGTTCGACCTTGGCCCGACCGTCCTTGAAGTACAACCGCAAGGGCACGATGGTCAGCGACTGCGTGGCCGCTTCTTTTTGCAGGCGCTCCAGTTCAAAGCGGTGCACGAGGAGTTTGCGCTTGCGATCCGGATCGTGACTCCCAAAGCCCACGGCGTATGCCCAGGGCGGAATGTGCATCTGAAAAAGCCAGAGCTCGTCGTTGTCGACCCGGGCGTAGGCCTCGGCAATCTGGGCTCGTCCTTCGCGCAGGGACTTGACTTCAGATCCCACGAGCACGATGCCGCACTCGATGGAGTCGAGGATCTCGTAGTCGTGGCGGGCGCGGCGGTTCGAGGCGACCACGCGGTCGCCCACGACGTCTTCGCGGCTTTTCGCGCGACGTTGCTGCATCTGCTTGGCCCGAGCCATCTGGACAGCGTAGTGACGTGACCGTGAACAAGCCGTTCTCGTTAGGGTGGGCTGGTGTTGACGATGAACGTGCAGCAACGCGACGCGATGATCGCCACCTGCATTCGAGCGCTGCCCAATGAAGGCTGCGGCCTGCTCGTAGGAACTCTCGAAGGACTGGTGCACGACGTGATCGCGAGTCCCAACGTCGCCGACTCGGCCAAGGTCTACGAGATCGATCCCACCGTGGTGCTGGGCGCGGCGCGTCGGGCAGACGCCGAAGGTCTCGAGGTGATCGGCGTCTTTCACTCCCATACCCACAGTGACGCGTATCCGAGCCCGACTGACGTGGCCCAGGCCCCGGACCCGTCGTGGCACTACGTCTTGATCTCCCTGGCGCGCTCGCCCGCGCAGGTTCTGAGCTACCGCATCGCGGGTGGCGACGTCGCTGCCGAAGTCCTCGATGTGACGAGCGACTGAAATCTTCGCGTCGCCTGGTCGCGACGCGAATTTTTTGGACACGACGTGACACCCATCCGCTATTGTTGACTTAGAAGGTCATATATACATCGAAGAGTCGAAAGTGGGCGCTATGTCGGCTGTACTGCGAATTCCTACCGTGCTTCGTCCCGCCATGGGCGGCGAAAGCGTGATCGCAGTGGAGGGCGACACCGTGGGTGAGGTGTTCTTGCGACTGACCAACCTTTACCCCGAGATCAAGGGCCAGATTCTGAACGAGGA
>DATHNV010000061.1:0-5668 GCA_035485615.1 Acidimicrobiales bacterium | reverse complement strand
ATCTCACCCTTAACGGTGTCCGTGATGACGCGCTCGCCACGGGTGAGGTCACCGTATTCGGCGGTGTCCGAGACGCTGAAGCGCATGCCGGTGATGCCTTCTTCGTACATCAGATCGACGATCAACTTGAGTTCGTGCAGGCACTCAAAGTACGCGCTCTCGGGTTGATAGCCCGCCTCGACCAGCGTCTCGTAGCCCGCGCGCACCAGAGCGGTCACTCCCCCGCACAGCACCACCTGCTCGCCGAACAGGTCCGTCTCGGTCTCCTCCGAGAAGGTCGTCTCGAGCACACCCGCGCGCGTGGCGCCAATGGCGTCGGCGTAGGCAAGCGCGATGTCCAGGGCGTGTCCCGTGGCGTCCTGGTGCACCGCGATCAGCGACGGCACGCCGCCGCCTTCGAGGTACGTGCGTCGTACGAGGTGTCCGGGACCCTTCGGGGCGACCATCGCCACGTCGACGTCGGCGGGCGGGGTAATGAGATTGAAGCGGATGTTAAAGCCGTGGGCGAAGAGCAGACATTTCCCCGCACTCAGGTTGGGGGCAATCTCGGCCTCGTAGATCTTCTTTTGCTCCGTATCGGGCAACAGGATCATGATCACGTCGGCTTCCGCGGCGGCGTCGGCGATGGACAGCACGCGCAGACCTGCCTCCTCGGCCTTATGAACCGACGAGGACTCCAAGCGCAGGCCCACTCGTACGTCGTATCCACTGTCGTGCAGGTTGAGCGCGTGGGCGTGACCCTGCGATCCGTAGCCCAGCACGGCAATTTTCTTGGACTTGAGCAACTCGGGCTTGGCGTCTTTTTGGTAATACAACGTCGTCATGGGGGGAGCTTTCTCTTTCGCTTTAGGCGTTCGCCGTCTGTCCGAGTCTAGGGAGTGCCACGCGACCGGTTCGCTGGAGCGCGACGCCGCCGAAGCTCTCCAGCGCCTTTTCTAAGGCGTCGCACGCACCCGGGGTGCCCGCCAACATCACGGTGACCGAGTCGGAACTCACGTCCACGATTGATGCGCCGTGCTCGGTCGTGACTTCTAGAACCTCGGCGCGACTGACTTCGTTGATGGGCAACGTCGCGAGCAACAACTCGCGTTCGACGGCGTCCTTGGGGGCCAGATCGGTGATCGCCACGACGTTGATGAGCTTGTCGAGTTGGCCCATGATCTGCTCCAGGGGCGCGCTCTGGGCGTCGACCACGATTGTCACGCGCGAAAAGCGTGCATGACCCTCGGCCGGCGCCACGGCCAGGGAGTAGATGTTGAATCCGCGTCGCGCGAACAGGCCCGCGATGCGCGCAAGCACACCGGCTTTGTTCTCCACCAGCACCGACAAGATGTGGTGGCGTACGGGCGTGGCGTCGACCTCGCCGAGAAAGGGCTCTGGGGTCACTGGTCGGCTCCGCGCAGAAGGGGATGAACCATGATGTCGTCGTTACTCGCGCCGGCCGCCACCATCGGGAACACCTTTTCGGTGACGTCGGTGCGAAAGTCGATCACCACGGGAACGTCGTTGATCTCGTTGGCCCGAGCAATCACCTCGTGCATCTCGGCAAGTGTGCGCGCACGCAGTCCCACGCAGCCCATGGCTTCGGCCCACTTCACGTAGTCCGGGAGCTCGGCGCTGAGGTAGACCTCGGAGTAGCGCTCCTCGTAGAACATCTCCTGCCACTGGCGCACCATGCCGAGATAGGCGTTGTTCAAAATCGCCACCTTGATGGGTATCCCCTCGCTGCGCGCGGTGACCAGCTCCTGGGCGGTCATCTGGAAGCACCCGTCCCCGTCGATGCACCACACCGTGCGATCGGGCCGGCCGACCTTGGCCCCAATGGCCGCCGGCACACCGAATCCCATCGTGCCGGCCCCGCCAGAGTTGACCCACGTGCCGGGCTCTTCGAACTGCCAGAACTGCGAGGCCCACATCTGATGCTGTCCCACCCCGGCGGTGACGATGGTGCCGGGCGCCGCCGCTTTGGCGATGGACGCGATCACGTGCTGGGGGCGTAGCGGGCCATCGGGACTGGGCTCGTCGTACACGAGCGGATACGTCTCTCGCCACGTGTTGATCTCCTTCCACCACACGTCCAGATTCTGGGGCGTGGCGCCCGCCGCGTCGAGCGCGCGCAACGCGATCGCCACGTTGGTCAGCAGCGTGACGTCGGCGGTGCGCACCTTGTTGAACTCCGCGCGGTCGATGTCCACGTGGATGATCTTGGCGTTCGCCGCAAACGTCGAGATCTTTCCGGTCACCCGGTCGTCGAAACGCGCCCCGAGTGAGATCAACAGATCGGCCTTCTGGATCGCGGTCACCGCGCTGTACATCCCGTGCATGCCCGGCATGCCGAGATGCTGGTCGTGGGAGTCGGGAAAGGCGCCGCGCGCCATCAGCGTGGTCACCACGGGCATCTTGGTGCGCTCGGCGAAGGCCAGGAGCTCCTTGCTCGCGCGCGACTTCAGCGTGCCGCCACCCACGTAGAGCACCGGTCGCTCGCTGGCCGCAATCAACTCGGCCGCCCGAGCGACGTCGGCGTCATCCACCGCCACCTCGGGCCGGTATCCCGGCAGGTCCAGTTCGTCGATCGACTCGGGGTACCACCACTCCATGGTCGACTGAGCGATGTCCTTGGGCAGGTCGACGAGCACCGGGCCCGGCCGGCCGGTGGTGGCGAGATAGAACGCCGACGCCACCACGCGAGGAATCTCGTGCGCCGATTTGATCAGGAAGTTGTGCTTCGTGATGCCCATCGTGATGCCCGTGATGTCGCACTCTTGAAAGGCGTCGGTGCCGATCGAGGCGGTCGCGACCTGGCCGGTGATGACGACCAAGGGGGTCGAGTCCATGTGGGCGTTGCCGATCGGCGTGACGATATTCGTCGCCCCGGGGCCACTGGTGACCATGGCGACCCCGGGCTTGCCGGTGGCGAGGGCGTAGCCCTCGGCCATGTGGCCCGCGCCCTGCTCATGGCGAACGAGGATGTGGCGAATCGGCGAGTCGAGGATCGGGTCGTAGACGGGCAGGATGGCGCCGCCGGGCAGGCCGAAGATGGTGTCGACCCCTTCGCGTTCCAGGCTCTTGATTAGTGCTTGTGCTCCGGTGAGTTGCACGCCGCTCCTTTGTCTCCTATATGCAAAAAGGCCTCCCTTTTTTGGGAGGCCTCCGGTATGTACGTGGGTACGTGTGACTACCGGCGCCAGGCGCCTACTACTACCAGAATCTCGACTCGGTTGATCACGTTTTCATTCTACGCAGAATTAAACGCGCCCACAAGCGGCCCCCTCCTCAGACAACTCAGGAAAAGTCTCTATCAAAGATCTACTATTCCCCGATGGCCCGGCGCCGGTGGGGTACGTGGGTCGCGGTGATCCTCATCGCGGCGGGTGGCTTGGTGATGTCCCACGCCGCCAAACCCGCCGGGGCGGACACGTTGGGGTACGCCTCTGTGAACGGCGACTGGAACTGCTGTCAGGCGGGTGGGGCGTTCGCCCAATCCTGGTTGATCACCAATCTCGGGGGAACGGCCGACACTCCTGGCACCCAGACCTCGTTTGCGACCATCGTCGCGACACAAGATGGGGCCAAAGTCACGATCGAGACGAAGTACACGAACAGCACGTACGTCGCGATATTTGTGGGCTCAATCTCGTGTGACGGCAACACGATCACCGGTACCTGGACGAGCAACTCCAATCAGGTGGGTACGTTCACCGCCACGCGCACGAACTATGGCGGTCCGGCCTTCGTCTGTTCGCCGTACGGCCGGGGCGAAGCCGTGCCCTTGGCGTCGTCCATCTCGACGCCGGGTGAGATCTTTCACTCGCCCACCCATGACCTCATCAACGGCGGCATCACCATCGGCGCGCTGCTCTTCATCACGTTCCCCTCCTCCATCTTCAACAGCACGTTTTCCACCCACTACGCCGAGATCGTGGAGATGATCGCCGCGTTCAAGCGCCGAGTCCGCCGGCGATTCGGCGTGAAGGACGACAAGACGGGCACGCCACCGCAGACCGCCTGCGACGCCACCACACCGGGGCGGGCAAACTTCACGTGGTTCGCGACGGTTCTCGTGATCGGCGCAGTCCTCGGCGGCCTGCTCAATCCCCGGTTCGGCATGAACGGAACGACCGTGGCGGGCTTCGTGGCGACGATCGTCGCCTTTTTCCTGGGCGCGCTCATATCGGGGTACGTGGCACGGTGGTTTCGACGACGCCACGCCTATCCCACCTCGACCTACCTGCACGCGCTGCCGCTGGGCCTCGCCATCGCCGCGATCTGTGTGCTGATCTCGCGCACCTCGAACTTCCAGCCCGGCTACCTCTACGGCGTCGTCGTGGGCATCGCCTTTACCGGATCGCTCAAGGACGAGCACAACGCGCATCTCATCGTCTACTCAACGTTCTCAACCCTGGCGGTCGCCATTGTCGCCTGGCTGATCTGGATTCCGGTCAACCACTGGGCGACCAACGGTGGCGACCTGCTCGTCGCGGCTCTCGACGACCTGCTGGGATCTCTTTTCGTGGGCGGTCTCGTCGGCACAGTGATTGGACTCCTTCCTCTGGAGCTCTTGCCGGGTAGAACTTTGTCGAAGTGGCGAAAGGACGTCTGGGCGGGCGTCATGTTTCTCGCGCTGTTCCTGCTCATCTCGGTGGAACTCAACCCCGCCTCGGGTCCCACTCATCGAGGCGGCGCGCCGATCGTGACCGTCGCGGTGCTCTTTGTCGTCTTTGGCGGTGCGACGATCTGGATGAGGCGCTACTTCAGTCAGCGCGAGAAGCGAACCGCTCCCGCCACGGCGCCCATCGTGCCGGCGGACCCGCCGCCCGCCGGTTCCGGTGGCCCCGCGCTCGAGAGCGAGTAACACCGCGCGTGGCGCGATGCGGACTAGCGTCGCGCGACGAGCTCGGCGATGACGGCTTTGCCGTTGGCCTGGCCCTTGGTCACCTTCATCACTTGACCGATGAAGAACTGTGCCAACTTGTCATCGCCGTCGCGATACCGAGTCCACTCGTCGGGATTGGCTTCGATCAACTCCGCCACGACGTCGCCGAGTGAGTCAGCGGATAACTGTTCAAATCCCTTTTGCGACGCAATCGCGTGCGGGTCTCCCCCGCTGGCCATCAACTCGGCCAGGACCGTCTTTGCCTGCGTCGCCGAGAGCTCGCCGCTTTGTTCCATCGAGAGCGTGGCGACGAAGGCCTCTTTGGTCAGGTTCTCGATGTGTTCGGCGTCCGCGGCGAGTTCGTTCGCCGCACGCGCGAGGGCCAAGCCCGCGTCGACGTGAGCAGCGAGGGCTGCGAGTACGTAGTTGTCAAAGCCGAGGTCCACCACGACATCGAGGGCGTCGAGTTGAGCGCTCGTGACGGTACCAACCATGCCCCGCAGAGCCAGACGCCGCTCGGCGGGCATCGGACCGAGCGATGCGCGCACTCGCTCCTGCCACGCCGCGTCGGGCGCGAGATCCACGAGGTCGGGTTCGCGAAAGTATCGGTAGTCCTCGGCCTCTTCCTTGACCCGCATCGTGGAGGTCTCACCTTTGGTCTCGTCCCAGTGACGTGTCTCTTGGCGCACGACGCCGCCACCTTCGATCAAATCCACTTGGCGCTGGGCCTCGAAGTCAATGGCGTGGGACAGACTGCGCAGCGAGTTGAGGTTCTTGATCTCGCAGCGGGTTCCG